>CALZJI010000163.1 GCA_945787615.1 uncultured Chromatiaceae bacterium
ATTCGCCAAAAATCAATTTCCAAGCCAAAAATATTTATGCTGTCGTTGGTTATCTTGTTCAGCCAGTTAATCGCTGATTGATGCCCTTTCGTCACGTGATCAGCGATCCACACTAATGTTACGATTTCCAGATCCGTTGCTGCAGTAAGCAACTGCCCGAGCTGATCATCCGTCGTATCGTTGAATTGTACTTTCGCCAGCACCAACCCGTCAGATTCGGCGTCTTGGAAAAAGATGTCGGCTTTGCTTGACGCCACGCCAATCGGCGCGTTGATAAGTTGTAATTTCCTGCCAATAGCACCGCCAAGAAAATTAACGTTTTCACTTCTCTTCAGCCACTCAATGAGCGACTCCGGGTTATCACCCAACGCCTGTTTTGCAACGACTTTCTCAAGACGCCCGAGTTCGTTTTTCGACACGGTGCAGACTCCTCTCTCTAGTTTCACACCGGCATTTGAGTAAACACCTACCACTCCTGCATACGTCTGTAGGCAATCAAACGCTCTTTGTAGCAAACTTAAAGGTATTGCCCGTAAAACCGTGGCCATTTACGACTCGTTCTTCCGACAACCAACGCCGCCGTGACGGCCGCTCGCGTTGCTTTTTCGGTAGCTTTACTAGGGACAATCTAA
>CALZJI010000164.1 GCA_945787615.1 uncultured Chromatiaceae bacterium
ACGCCTGAGCCATGGGATCCATTCCGCTGTGACAACCAATGCACGAATTGAGAAAAATACGGCTGTCACCGCCGGGACTGCGCGAGACATCTTGGCGGATCCGATCGGGTGGTCGGGTGGTGTCTTTTAATTGCTCCAAATCGTTACACATGTGATTCATTAGCGTAAAACGCAACATCGCGCGATTAGTGCCCGCACTGAAGAAGGACTTCGCCGCTGCGCGCGTGGTCATAACGCCGGCGGTGGCTTCGACCGGCAAGTCCATTACCGTCGATTGTGTTGTGCGAACGAGCTCGTATTTCAGATCGATCCCTTGATCTTCCATGCTTTCATAATGCGCATTGTTGCTCATTGAATATGCCGGCAACCCAAAGTTTCTTGGATCACCAACGTAGAGCACGTCGTCATAGAGTACTTTTCTGAAGTCCTCATCGTCGCGTACCAAACCGATCACGGTGGCCGTATAATCGTTAAGCGGTGCGAATACGGTTTGATCTTCGTTCGTCCAGGGTGTCACTAAGTTTTTCAGCGTAACGTTATAGAACGCATTACTGTCATTGTTGTCCATGGCCAAATTGGCCGCGCCAACCGCGTCTCCGGACGTAATAAGGGCCTCCATG
>CALZJI010000165.1 GCA_945787615.1 uncultured Chromatiaceae bacterium
ACGCCTGAGCCATGGGATCCATTCCGCTGTGACAACCAATGCACGAATTGAGAAAAATACGGCTGTCACCGCCGGGACTGCGCGAGACATCTTGGCGGATCCGATCGGGTGGTCGGGTGGTATCTTTTAATTGCTCCAAATCGTTACACATGTGATTCATTAGCGTAAAACGCAACATCGCGCGATTAGTGCCCGCACTGAAGAAGGACTTCGCCGCTGCGCGCGTGGTCATAACGCCGGCTGAGGCTTCGGCCGGCAGGTCCATTACGGTCGATTGTGTTGTGCGAACGAGTTCGTATTTCAGATCGATCCCTTGACCTTCCATGCTTTCATAATGCGCATTGTTGCTCATTGAATATGCCGGCAACCCCAAGCTGGGATCACCAACGTATAGCACGTCGTCATACAGTACTTTTCTGAAGTCCTCATCGTCGCGAACCAAACCGATTACGGTGGCCGTATAATCGTTAAGCGGTGCGAATACGGTTTGATCTTCGTTCGTCCACGGTGTCACTAAGTTTTTCAGCGTAACGTTATAGAACGCATTACTGTCATTGTTGTCCATGGCCAAATTGGCCGCGCCAACCGCGTCTCCCGACGTAATAAGGGCCTCCATGTCATTAAGCAAGGCGGCAGACGGGGGCACACCTGCTAAACGGTCGTGTATACGTTTTGCCTGTTCTCGCGGACCAGCGGCGGCGGGGGAAAAGGCGCCAACGACTATGACCGTTGCAAGCATGCCGTGAATTACCGCCCTAATGAGTGTAGCGGCTCTCGTAGGTTGCTGGCGTTGTAACTGGAATAAAGTATTTGCTACGACGTCTCTTTGGTGCACATGCATTCTTTAAAACCTTCTTTTCGCGGCACTGTAAAACAAAGGAATACATTGCCTCCCACTTCATCTTAAGTGCTAGTAGCAAAAAAAAATTTGCCGCAACACCAACGCGACGAATTACCGTCTTGAAATTCTACTACTTCAACGAGGAATTAATGTGACCAACTTCTCAAAAATAACGATCATTGTCGCGTATTACTATTTCGTTACGTAGAGCAAGAAACTGAAGCGTGGGTAGCCCGTCGCGGCCGTTACCACCAAACAACACCATGGTCGCTGCAGCCGCCTTAGAATCTCTCTATCGTTCTAAATAATTTAGACTTTTTCCCTAACACCCGACACTCCTACTTTTCCGCACAGTGGTAAACGGTTTCGTGACTGCGGTCTCAGATTGATGTTTTCTTTCCAAATACAATCGATCGATACGAACAGGGTTAAACGCCCCATGTGTGCGCTGCTTTTGACGGCGAGGTGGGGCAGCGGCAGTCGCCTTCGTTTAAATTTTGCCTCGACCTGCCGACGACTAGTTACGTCGGTGCAGTTTCCGCTTACAGTTTTTCCACCAACGACGA
>CALZJI010000166.1 GCA_945787615.1 uncultured Chromatiaceae bacterium
CATGACGCGGTGATCCGTTGTTAGATAGGGCTCGCATTCAACGCCGTTGACGATAAGCGTATCGACGAATTTTCCTTCGGGTATCTTTAATTTGACGTGAGTAGGAAAAGCGGCGCCACCCAGCCCCACAATACCGGCATGCTGTATGGCCAATACGATTTCGTCGGGCGTTGCATCATCGAGTAAACAAGGTCGGCCTTCAATGATTTCCTGGGTGGAACTTGGGAAGGGTTTAAGATAAATGCCCGGTACCATTCTTCCTTGTATGCTCGGGACCAGACTGATTCGCTCAATGGTACCGGACGCCGGTGCGTGCATGGGTACGGACACGAAACCATCGGCACGGGCAATCAACTGCCCGCGGACAACCTCTTCGCCCTCTCTCACCACGGGAATAGCGGGCTGACCGATGTGCTGAGCCAGCGGGATGATCATCACTCGCGCAAAGGGGAACTGTCGTATCGGTTGTTGGCGGGTCGATTCTTTATGGTCAGGGGGATGAATCCCGTGATTGAAAGCGCCTTTATCACGAAAGAGCATGGATAACGCCTAATAGACAGAAGATCTACACATAATTTTCCGCGCGGGGCTAACAGCATTCACGGGGACACAAAATCTCCAGCTGGTAAAGGTTATTGATTATATTTCTCTGCTCGTTTTATCCATTTATCGATATCTTTTTCACTGCGGTCGCGGGGTAAACCGGGATGTATAATCTGCGCGGTACATCGTTCGGCGGCTTTCACGAGATCACGATAGGGTCCACCTTGCGCGTTCTTGATATAGGCCTTCTCGTTTTCGTTATAGGCAAAAATACTCGGATTGAGCGCCGTGCACTCATCGCAAGCTGTACATTCCTCTGAGTCAATCCAGGGTGCCATATAGTCAGCGGTCGTATCCGGACTTTCCGCAACGGGCGCGCGAGGCATCGAGGCCTTAGGCGTGCCAAGCCCCTCCAACGATTGCGCCCCCCCCTCTGCAAGCTGCATCAACGCCGCCGTGATCCTACTGACTACTTCTTGGCGAATTGTCGCTTCGCGCTCGTCAACGCGTGTTTCCGCTCTACTAACGCCAGCAAGGGCTTTGAGCATGATCCAAAAGTCCCGGCGGTCTTCGCAGGAGCGCACCATGGTTTCGTCAACCAACAATCGACTGAGTTGCTGCTTACGAGCGACGGTCCAGATATAGGGGAACTTACCCTCACGATCGTCGCTACCCAGGTCAAGAAATTCGGCCAACGGAACCATGTTCTCGTTCCAGGTGCTTTCCGGTGCGGTGCGGAAATGTTTACGAAAACGAATTTCGGTCATCGCGAAGTCGGCAAAGGTCATGGGCAAATCGATGGCCTTTTCACGCCCTCCTTCGCGATGTTTAAGCGTATACCTTGGCCAATCCTGATACATCGCCGGATTGCCGTCCAAGTCGAAACACTCGGCAGGTGTTTTACCGTTATCAGGGTTATAGCGGAACAGCGGATAGGCCCGAGATTCCACCGCCAGCTTTGCTTGATGATGGGCCATATCGTCACCAATCCCATGTTCAGGCTGGCACGAGGTGTAGCAATTGAAAACGGCGGGGCGGCGCGCCATGAGGCCTTCGATAAATCCTTCGATCATGTGATTCGGATTGGCGATGGTGCTTTGCATTACGTAGGTCGTACGGTGCGCCATGGCAATAAGTCCAATTTCCTTACGTATTTCTTGTTTACCTGGCGTCGCCTTGCCAAACGGCGCCATATCCGATATTTGGCCCATGAAGCCAGAGGTACACGCCTGGCCTCCTGTATTGGAATAAACCTGGGTGTCCACCACCACCATTTTTATCGGCTTGCCCGACATCATGGCACGCGACAGGTTTTGGAACCCAATGTCATACATGGCACCGTCGCCGCCAACCACCACCACCGGGGGACACAGCGAGAACTCTTCGTCGCTGAAGCTGTGCCAATTGAAATCGGTGAAGTACGGATCGTGCTCCGCGGGATTATAATCCCCGGCCAATTCCAGTTCGGCCATCCGGATCGCCTTGAAGTCTTCCGCCATTTTTGCCATGTGCCCTTCAAAAACACCCATGGCCATCGACGCGCTGTCTTGAAATAAATGGTTGGCCCAAGGAAATGGATAAGGGTTGTAAGGATAGGTACTCCCCCACACCGAGGTACAGCCCGTGGCGTTAAGCATACCCATGGATGTGCGCCCTTTTCCGGTGTTAGATTCCCTATAGCGCCACCGTAGATTCTTAAGCTTAGCGACAAGCCGCATCACCCGCTGTAACCACTCGTGGTCGATGGGTTGCGTTCCGTAGTGGGTTTCGATTTTAGCGGCAATGCCCGCTAGGGTCAGATCCCCCTTACCCATTTCGCCAACGACGGTCTCCAGAGACTCCGGGTCGTCAACGTTAATCTCCTGGACCAACTTCAGTTGGATACTCCGCTCGAGGCGCGTGATTAAATCATCGAGATAACGCACCTGCTTTTCAATCCGTGGTTGCATCAATGACTCAACGGTGGATATAAAGAGGTGCAACACCGTTTTCTCGGCACACCCCATGCACGCCCCATCGCCACTGGAGAACGCGAGATAGGCGTCTTTATTGAGTAGAATGGTCTCCAACACACCAATGCGTTCTTCGAGATTCTCTACGCGTATAAATTTCTGTGGTGTATTGGGGAGCGAGAGCCAAAAATCCCAATTCTTCCTTAGCGTGTCGATCGATTCGTTGGTCTGGGTAACCGGGCGAAGGGCGTCATCGTTACACACGGCCACGCACTCCATACAACCTTTGCAGGTGTAGGGATCAATCGTAATACTCAATAGTCCACCACTGTTGGCTTGTTTCTTTTCCGGTAACGTATAGTAGGGACGGGACAACGCAAACTGAAAATCACCCATTTCCTCGCGGAACAGCTCGAACTCGTTCTTTAAGACGGTCTTTTCATCTTCGTTCACCGCGCTCTCCGTTATGGTGGTCGCGATGGCCTCCCCAATCATACCGCCGACGGCGTCACTTTCCTGCGCCTCGTTCAATATACGGCGAAGTCGGGCTTCCATGATACGCGTGGCTTTCGGCAGATATTTCACCGAATGACCTCGCCCCTTGACGCGATTGACTACGGTGTCAAACACCTGCGAAATATCGTTTACTAACCCCGGTATTGCCGTGTCGGGACAAACCGTATAGCAGTTTCCACAGGCGGTGCAGTTCTCCCCGATCCACCGCGGATGCTGAAACCGAATCCCGGTCATATCGCGAAACAGCGCCGTTGCCGCAGGCATCACACCGAGGCCGATAAAGGGATCGGTGAGATTATCGCTTCCCATTCCCCGCGCGTAAAACGTGCCTGTTTGTTCCCAGAACCGGTGTATATCCGTTGCCTGGGCTTTACTCTGTGGTTGCCTTTTTACCATGACCGGGACAGGTGGTTCGCTGGTCACTGCAATCTTACTTAACGTCGGCGCGACAACGGTTCGTTCTGTCACCTCTTGAACTTCGTCAAAGCCCCGTTTAACGGCACGCAGATTGTCCTCCACCACCCGCGCCCCTTTGGCGCCAAACTTGTGCTGCAACTGACTCTTTATCGCTTTTAGCAACCGCTCTTCATCCAATCGCGCCCTTTCCATAACTCCCGATGCAGCAAAAAAAGTACCTTGGAACGCGATGCCCTGCATACGCAACTGGAGATCGGGATCAGTGGCCTCCTCCCGCGCGATTTTAAAGGCATCGAGAAAGTAGACCTTGATATTGTTGTCCACAATCATTTGTTGATAACGCGCCGGAATAGTAGACCACACTTTAGCCTGAGCGGCCTGATCGCTTTGAATAATGAAAACACCACCGGCTCGCAAACCGGCCAGCGCGTTGGTATGATGAAAGACATTGGGATCCGGCGACAGCACGACATCCACATGGTAGTACTCGCAATTGACGCGGATAGGCTCCGGCGCGGCAGACAGATAATAGGTCGTCGGTTGGCCTTTCTTTTCTGAACCATATTTTGGATTGGCTTTTATGTGATAGCCCAACAGGTCGAATAACGTCATCGCTAAATTCTTGCCGGTGGTAATGGCGCCCCACCCTCCGACGGAATGAAACCTAACGGTAATACTCTCTTTTGGCATTAAGTTGGGATTCTCGCTGCCTCGTAGTGCAAGCTCGGAGACCTGCGGATATGCATCGTTTATTGACTGTTGATAGATCTCTTGCTTTGGGGTTAATGGCTTTTTGTGAATAAAATCGATACCCAAGTAGAAGTATTTTTTTCGCCGACCATCGGGCAGCATATTTTCCACCGCGCCGATAAGCCCCTCGGGCTGTAAATCGCGACTGCCCAAACCGAAAGAACCTGAATAAAAGACTGGGATGTCCTTACTGGAACCGTAACGAGCCAATTTGGGATAAGGTACATCTCCTGAATCTCGGCCGTTTTCGCAGCATTTGCTGACAGTTGAGCGTATCTCGCGCATTAGGGGCAAGTCATCGGCAAGCGGTTGATCGAGGCGTTCCAACACCACAACTCCTTTCTTACCTTTAAACACTTGGCTAAGCAGATCACTGGGGAAAGGGCGAAACATGCTTAGGTTAACGACACCGATCTTGAGCTTTCGGCTTTCACGCAAATAATCGGCCACCGCTTCCGCGCTCGGAACTACGCTACCTTGACCAACGATCAAATAATCGGCGTCCTCAGCTCGATAGGATTCCACGCGTGTATAGCGACGACCCGTAAGCTGGTAATAGGCGTCAAAAGCCTCATCGGTAATGGCCTCGATGTGGTCGAAGAAAAACGGTCGCTGCGCCGCAACGCTTTGCATGTACGCGTCTTGATTCTGAACAATCCCTGCCATGATAGGATTGTCCACATCCCAGAGTTCGGGGATACGTCGTCGCTTGTCACCGTAGATGATACGCTGCGCCGGGGTGGGAGTGGGGATCATGTCGTCAGGACGACCGAGGTATTCTGCGATTAATTCACGTTCCGGTGCTTGGATGGATTCGATAAGGTGAGTCGTAAGAAACCCATCCTGGGCAACAATACCCGGATTCAAGGCGAACTCCGCGATGCGATGAGCAACAATGTTCAAGTCCGCCGCGTGTTGGGGATTCTTGGCGAATAGCTGGAAGAAACCGGTATCATCAACGCAGTGGTAATCATCATGTCCGGCGTGAACATTAAGCGTGGCCTTGGTCATGGCCCGCGTACCCATATTTAAGACGTAAGTGAGTCGCTTACCCACGGCCGCATACAACGACTCGTGCATATAAGCGATACCCTGCCCGGACGAAAAGTTCGCAGCACGCAAACCCGTCATGGACAATCCCGCCGTAACGGCGGCGGCGGCGTGCTCTCCCTCGGGTTCGATAAAGATGAGCGGTCTACCCGAAATATTAACGTGACCACTAGCCGCCGCCTCCGCCCAATATTCGCCCATCTGGGTTGACGGCGTAATGGGGTAGGCGCCGGCGGCGTCACTGGATTCTCTCTCACACTGTATGACCGCAGTATTGCCATCCACCGCGGCACGTATTCCTGGATACTTGAAAGCTTGCGTGTCCATTTTCGTTTCGCTCATTACTGCCGCCAACGCCACGCTAGGGTCGAGGAAATCGGAACGCCTATGTCCCCTATTAGCCTAGTTTCTAGGTCGGAAAAAAGACCAGCGCTTCAAACAAAGCGATCTCGTCCGCACAAGAATAACGCCCCGCACTAGCGCACGCCAGAAAAACCACTGTATTCCCACAATCCCTTCGCCTCTAACAACTTCAGGATACCTCAACTCGCGGCTTCGCGCAGCGCCTCGTCACGAATTATCTTTTTACTCTCGCGCCCCTTGGCCACGGTTCCGTCCGCATTGATCCAAACGATCGCGCCGGTGGGGCATCGTTGAATCGGTAACGTGGTGCTGTGCTTTTTTGTATAGTCTATCGCAGGAAGGTTGCGTTTCATTGCAATCAAGCCAGCGGGGGCGTCCATGGCGCAGCGCCCGCACGCCGTGCAAGCCACTTCACACTCGGCGAGGATGGCATCCCCTGCTTCTTGGTTTTTACATGCGACCCACAAGCGGCGGCTAACCGGCTGAAGGGAAAATAGATCTTTCGGGCACACCGCCACACAATCCCCGCAGGCGGTGCATAGGGTTTCATTGACGACAGGTAGCCGATGAGCGTTTAAACGAATCGCTTCAAAGTCGCACGCCGTCTCGCAATCACCGAGGCCAAGGCATCCCCAGCTACAGCTTTTACTACCGCCGGAGACTTGCGCCTCGGCCCGACAGGATTTTAGCCCTGTATAATTAGCACGATTGCGGGAAACATTGGTGCCACCGGCGCACGCCAACCTCGCGACCTGCTTTTCTTGGACACCGACGTCCACACCTAGAAATTTCGCAATATTTTGCTGGTCTTCGGCGCTACCCACGGTGCATTGCACAGGGAGACTTTCTTTTTTCACCAATGCTTCGGCAAATGCGCGACAGCCTGGAAGACCGCATGCCCCGCAATTGGCGTGCGGCAACATCTCCTCAACGATGTCGATACGCGGGTCTTCTCTAACGTAAAGCTTCCTATTGGCGACCACGAGTAGCGATGCCAACAGAAACGTCAACGCCACCATCGCCGCTACTGCGGCAAACAAAAGCATTACCGCAACCTCGTATTACGCATAACGTATTTGTACCGGGTTATCCACCTTTTAGCATTGGTCTCTTAAGCACACCGTCACCGACTTCTTCAGGGCCGGTCTATGCGACGTTGAAGGGTGTTTCGAAACCGTGCAGGATTTAGAAAAAGCGCACGGCACTCGAAAGATATACCCGTGGCGTTTGAGATTTAGGTGTTAAGAGTGCGTCATATTCATTTCGTGGCAAGGCGAAATGACAAGTAATAGCCGGACTATTGCGAGGAGTTTCAACGCAGCCATGGAATGAA
>CALZJI010000167.1 GCA_945787615.1 uncultured Chromatiaceae bacterium
ATGGATGTGCTAGTGTCACGAGAGGGCAGGAGCCCGAAGTGACCGCAGGAGGTAGAATTGCGTCGGGAACGGCAATCGAGGACGCGGTAGCTTTGCAAAAACTTGAAAGATATTTATATTCCTGCGTTGTTTCGCCTTGCCAGGCGAGCGCCTCAGCGCCCAAAATGTGAATTAATTTTGACGCGAGCCCTAAGCTAATGCTGCCGTGTCAAACCGTAAATGAAGCTACGTAAATCGATCGACTGCTGCGCAGTATCTGTACCATGGCGAGGAAATTAGCGTGTGCTCGCGTGCAACAATCGATAACGGGTTCAAATAAGCACTCATTTTGGACAACGGTTCCTGAACAGATTCTGAACGCAGCGGCTGCGCCGGTTGGCTACGCAACAATAATCGTTTCGTTGATAGTATGGTAAGTATATGTTTTTACTTGTTTAACAGAGATTTTAAGTCTCGAAGAAAGATACCACGGGCCAACCTTCACAAAATGTTAAGTTTTGTTAAATGTTCATGTGCCGTCAGGAGTTTAGCGGTTTCGGTGCCCATATCCCGTGCGCGCAGGGTACGCTGCATTTGTTCGCAGAGAGCCACGCGATGGTCAGATAGTCGTAACACGCATCAATTGCGATAGAGTTGGAAACTGTATTGTGTGCCGCGCGCAGGTATGGTCAGCTTAGGGCTCGCGAAAAAATAACTTCGTATTTTTCGCGCCCAGATTTGGGTCAGATTTGGACAATCCGATTGAGCGAAACCGCAGGACTAGCCCGGCTAATTCGAGGATTTTGCGATTGA
>CALZJI010000168.1 GCA_945787615.1 uncultured Chromatiaceae bacterium
ATGGATGTGCTAGTGTCACGAGAGGGCAGGAGCCCGAAGTGACCGCAGGAGGTAGAATTGCGTCGGGAACGGCAATCGAGGACGCGGTAGCTTTGCAAAAACTTGAAAGATATTTATATTCAGGCGTTTTTACGCCTTGCCAGGCGAGCGCCTCAGCGCCCAAAATGTGAATTAATTTTGACGCGAGCCCTTAGTGAGTTCGTATCGTGGATTGATAGCGAAAAGCGGGGCATTATGGACCTGGAAATATTAGCGGAGGCGGCTGGCGAAGCGCTACGTCGCCGTAGTCTTATGTTAACCACCGCTGAATCGTGTACAGGCGGATGGGTCGCGCAAGTTGTTACCTCCATCGCCGGTAGTTCTCACTGGTTCGATCGGGGATTCGTGACCTACACCAATACGGCAAAGCAAGAAATGCTCGGAGTTCAAGCCAAAACGCTTTCTGATCACGGCGCTGTGAGTTCGGAAACGGTTATTGAGATGGCCGAAGGCGCACTTAAACACAGTCACGCTCATGTGAGCGTGGCTGTCAGTGGTATCGCTGGGCCGGGTGGCGGGAGCCTGTATAAGCCCGTAGGCACGGTGTGGACGGCATGGGCGGGCATCGGTCTCCCCAGCAGAGTCGAGGAGAAGCATTTTTCCGGTGACCGCGAGATGATACGCCGACGTGCCGTGGAAAACGCGCTAACGGGGATAGTGAAGTTGTTGAGTGAATAACACCGCGAGCCAGCGCCTTTTTTTTGCGCTCTGGCCGGACGCGGATACCCGCAGCCGGCTGGCAGCACTTATCGATGATAGGCTGGCCAGCACGGGTGGTCGGCGTGTTCCGGAGGAAAATCTTCATATTACGCTTGCGTTTTTGGGCGATGTCGATACGCAGCGGCAGCGTTGTGTCGAGCGGGTCGCAGCGGCTCTGAACGGGTCGCGTTTTACTTTAAGTTTTAATCGCTTGGGCCATTGGCGGCGACCCAAAGTGCTGTGGGCCGGGGCATGTCAATGCCCCGCCGCGCTTCAAGTCCTGAATGAATCGTTGCAGCAGGGTCTGCGAGAGTGCGGGTTCCAACCGGACGAGCGACCGTTCGCGCCCCATCTCACCTTAATGCGCAAGGTACGTAAGCGCCCGAATTTACCTACCATTGACGCCGTTGAGTGGACGGTGACAGGCTTTTGCCTCGTCGTCTCGCGCTTTGTTCCGGGGGGCGTGGAATACGATGTCATCAAATCTTGGCCACTTTCATAGACGTTTTCCGACGTGCGAACGCAAAACTAGCCGGTATCTTGTGGCCGTTGTGGCGTGTTACCGTAGCCTCGACTGTATTTTTAACGGGGCTCGGTGCCGGACTATGCCGGGCGGTTTGATCTGTGGGATAATTGGGCAATTTTGGCTTTCGCGCTAAGGCCTGGCGCGGTGACCGCTTAGGGGGAAATGAATGAACGAAAATCGAGAGAAAGCACTCAAAGCTGCTCTTTCGCAAATTGAGCGACAGTTTGGTAAGGGTTCCATAATGCGCATGGGAGACAAGGAGAACGTAGCGCGGGATATCACCGCTATTTCGACGGGATCCCTTGGATTGGATATTGCGCTAGGGATAGGCGGTTTACCGCGTGGTCGCGTTGTTGAGGTCTACGGACCGGAGTCGTCGGGGAAAACGACGCTGACCTTGCAGGTCATCGCGGAGGCGCAAAAAGTGGGCGGTACCGCGGCGTTTGTGGACGCCGAACATGCGCTTGATCCCCTTTATTCCGAAAAGCTTGGCGTGGATATGGAAAACTTGTTGGTTTCGCAACCGGATACCGGTGAGCAGGCGCTAGAGATTACGGATACCCTGGTGCGATCGGGTGCCGTTGATGTCGTCGTGGTGGATTCGGTGGCGGCGCTCACGCCTAAGGCAGAAATAGAAGGGGAAATGGGTGACACCCATGTAGGCTTGCAAGCGCGTCTTATGTCTCAGGCATTGCGGAAACTAACGGCCAACATTAAGCGCTCCAACACCCTGGTGATCTTTATCAACCAGATTCGGATGAAGATCGGCGTGATGTTTGGAAATCCAGAAACAACCACTGGTGGCAACGCGCTTAAGTTCTATTCTTCGGTGCGCCTGGATATACGCCGTATTGGCGCGATCAAGAAAGGCGATGAAGTCATCGGTAACGAAACGCGCGTCAAGGTGGTGAAGAACAAAGTCGCGCCACCGTTTAGACAAACGGAGTTTGATATTCTCTATGGAGAAGGCGTGTCGCGGGAGGGCGAACTCATTGATATAGGGGTAAAAGAAGGATTGGTCGCTAAAGCGGGTGCTTGGTACAGTTACGGTAGCGACCGCATAGGCCAAGGCAAGGACAATGCACGTGCGTATCTAAGAGAAAATCCAGAGATTCGTCAGGAAATCGAAGCGGCCATTCGCGCTAAATTATTGCCGCAAACGCAGATTATCGACACGGACCTGGCTGAAGCGAGTGCCTAATCCGCTACGGGTAAACCCCGGCGGGGAAGACGTTTTTTCGCGTGTGCGGACCAAGGCGTTGGACCTGTTGGCTCGGCGGGAATACAGCGTACTTGAATTACGGGGCCGTCTCCAGGCAAAAGGCTTCGATGATAGCGTCATCGAGGAGGTTATCGCTCGATTAGCGAGCGATAACCTTCAGAGTGACGTGCGATTTGCCGAGAGCTATATCCGGTCGCGTAAAGAAAAGGGTTTTGGCCCGCTAAGGATAATGGCGGAGCTGCGGCAACGGGGTGTAGACGAGAGTGCAGCGGTTCGATACGTGTGTAAAGACGATGTGGACTGGAGGTCTCTAGCCGGTGTCGCGCGCGTTAAGCGTTTTGGCCACGCGCTACCACAACACGCTATCGAGCGCGCGCGTCAGCACCGGTTTCTGCAATACAGGGGGTTTTCTGCAGAACAGATTACGGCCGCTTTCCACGTAAGCGATGATTATTGAGCTACTGTGAGCGACGCGTTGGTACTCGTTAGAAATAGGGAGAACCGCGAGCGGCATTCTACAAGAGCATAAACGTAACGAATGTAAGGACCATGAAGAGCGCTGAGATACGAACTGCTTTTTTGGAATTTTTCCGTGACCAGGGCCACGAGATTGTCACCAGTAGCCCGTTAGTGCCCGCTAACGACCCGACGTTATTATTCACCAATGCCGGCATGGTCCAGTTCAAGAACGTCTTTCTTGGACTAGAGGAACGACCTTACCAACGTGCGGTGAGCTCCCAGCGGTGTGTGCGGGCCGGGGGTAAACACAACGATTTGGATAATGTAGGCTATACGGCACGTCATCATACATTTTTCGAAATGCTCGGCAATTTTAGCTTTGGTGACTATTTCAAGCGCGAAGCGATTCATTACGCCTGGATGTTCCTTACCGAGACCTTGAAGCTTCCACGGGAACGGCTATGGATCACGGTCTATGAGAAAGATGAGGAGGCCGCAGATATCTGGCTCAATGAACTGCACGTCGATCCCGCACGGTTTAGTCGTATCGGAGAATCCGATAATTTTTGGTCCATGGGGGACACGGGACCTTGCGGGCCGTGTTCTGAAATCTTCTACGACCATGGTCCAGAAGTAGAGGGGGGCCCGCCCGGTTCGGTGGATGCCGACGCCGATCGTTACGTTGAGATATGGAATCTGGTCTTTATGCAATACAACCGGGCGGCCGACGGCGCATTAACGGCTTTACCCAAACCTTCAGTTGACACCGGGATGGGCTTGGAACGGCTCGCAGCGGTTATGCAGGGCGTGCACAGTAATTACGACATCGATCTGTTCCGCCGCTTGATTACGGCGACGGCGGCTTTGGCTGACACGGCGGATTTAGAAAACAGTTCCCTAAAGGTCATTGCAGACCATATTCGTTCTACGTCATTTCTAATTGTCGATGGCGTTCTACCTTCAAACGAAGGGCGGGGTTACGTGTTACGCCGTATCATTCGTCGCGCCATTCGCCATGGCTATATGCTCGGTATAAAAGAGACTTTTTTTTACAAGTTAGTTGAGACAGTTGCCGATGAAATGGGTGTGGCCTATCCAGAACTCCAACGCCAGCAAGAACAGGTCGAACGGGTGCTGCGCCTCGAAGAAGAGCGTTTCGCTGAGACGTTAGAGCAGGGGTTAAGAATTCTCGAGCACGATCTGTCTCGCCTGCAGGGATCTATCATTCCCGGGGAAACCGTATTCCGTCTCTACGATACCTACGGGTTCCCCGCCGATTTAACCGGCGATATTGCTCGCGAGCGGGGTTTGACTCTGGATATGGCCGGTTTCGAGACGGAAATGGATGCTCAACGGGAACGAGCTAGAGCGGCGAGCCAATTTGAAGTGGATTATTCGTCTGTACCCGAAATTCAGGGCGTAACGACGTTTACAGGTTATGACCACATCGTCGATCGTGGCAAAGTCACTGGTTTGTTCCGCGATAGTAGGTGTGTGGAACAGATCGACGAAGGTCAGCACGCTATGGTCGTTATGGATAGCACGCCTTTTTATGCCGAGTCCGGCGGACAAGTCGGCGATGAGGGGCTGCTGGAGTGGTCCGGTGGAGAATTTCACGTCGAAGACACACAAAAACAAGGCAGCGACGTGATTGTCCACATTGGTCGCATAACAAGTGGAACCTTGCGGGTGGGCGATGAGGTTGACGCTCGGGTCAACGGCGAGCGGCGACAAGCCACCGTACTCAATCATTCGGCCACTCATCTACTCCACGCTGCGTTGCGAAATCTACTGGGCGAGCACGTCACGCAAAAAGGGTCGTTAGTGGAGCCGGGAAGGCTACGCTTTGATTTCTCTCACTTTGAGCCAGTTACCGCTGAGCAATTGGAGCGCCTGGAAGATATGGTCAACGAACAAATTAGACAGAATGCTGAAGTTGAAACCCGCATTACGTCTTATGATGACGCGACCAAGAGCGGTGCGATGGCTTTGTTTGGTGAGAAATACGGCGATACGGTGCGGGTGTTAAGGATTGGCGATTTTTCTACGGAGTTATGCGGTGGAACTCATGTTCGCCGTGGCGGTGATATAGGGCTATTTAAGATTGTTTCTGAAACCGGCATTGCTGCCGGTGTTCGACGTATTGAAGCGATAACCGGGCCCGCTGCGGTGAAGTGGGTGGAAGAGAGCGAACGGCGCCTGCGTAGCGTTGCTCAATTAGTTAAGGCGGGGCGCGATGACGTTGAAGAGAAAGTTCAGCAGCTCATGCAACGGCTTCGTAAGCTGGAAAAAGAAACCGAGCAACTTAAGGGTAAGCTTGCCAGCAGCCGGGGTACCGACTTGGTTGCTGACGCGCAAGACATTAACGGGATAAAAGTGCTTGCAGCCAATTTGGAAGGCGCCGATCCAAAGGGTTTACGCGAGACGGTTGATCAGCTAAAAAACAAGCTGGGTAGTGCAGCGGTTGTATTGGCCACTGTCTCAAATGGAAAAGTCAGTCTCGTCGCTGGCGTTACACGGGATTGCACCGACCGCATTAGGGCCGGCGATTTGGTTAATCAGGTCGCCCACCAAGTCGGCGGGAAAGGGGGTGGCCGGCCCGACATGGCACAAGCCGGTGGTAACAACCCCGCCGCACTTGCCACCGCATTGGCATCCATTCCCGATTGGGTGAGAGCGCAATTGGGTTAGCATTCTACCGAATTTCATTTTTTGACGTATCGTTATATGATCCCGTCGTTGAATTGGGGTATGAATAGTTCATGGCACTCATAGTACAAAAATACGGGGGGACATCTGTCGGCGATATCGATCGTATTACCAACGTCGCCAATAAAGTGGCAAAAACCCGTAAGAACGGGCATGACGTACTCGTTGTGGTCTCTGCGATGCGTGGAGAGACGAATCGTCTGTTGACACTTGCAAACGAGATCGACGCAAGGCATAGCCCTCGCGAACTCGATGTTCTATTGTCCACCGGTGAGCAGGTGACCATCGCCTTGTTAGCAATGGCGCTGCAAAAAATCGGTTGTCCTGCACGCTCCTATACCGGCGGGCAAGTGCATATTCTAACCGACAGTGCCCACACCAAGGCGCGAATCGTTGATATCGATGCGGCGCGGGTTCGGCAGGATCTGGCTGACGGCCAAGTCGTCGTTGTTGCGGGATTTCAGGGGATAGACGAGTCGGGAAACATCACGACATTGGGTCGAGGGGGATCGGATACGACCGCTGTGGCACTGGCCGCAGCCCTGAACGCTGACGAATGCCAGATCTACACCGATGTAGACGGTGTCTATACCACGGATCCGCGGGTTGTCCCTGAAGCGCGCCGCTTAGATTTATTAACTTACGAAGAAATGTTGGAAATGGCGAGCCTCGGGGCGAAAGTGTTGCAGCTTCGTTCGGTGGAATTCGCCAGCAAGTACAACGTACCGGTTCGTGTATTGTCTTCCTTTGAGGAGGGGGACGGCACACTTATTACAGTTGAGGATGAAGAAATGGAGAGACCGGTAATTTCGGGTGTCGCATTCAACCGCGATGAGGCTAAGTTAACCATACTCGGCGTGCCCGACCGACCGGGTATCGCATTTAATATTCTCGGCCCGATCGCGGACGAAAATATTGAAGTGGATATGATTATCCAGAATGTTGCCGAGGATTCGACCACCGATTTTACGTTCACGGTGCATCGAAATGACTATGAAAAAGCGCTGGATCGATTGCAAAGAATTGCAAAAGAACTCGGCGCCCGCGAGGTAATAGGTGACAAAAGGATTGTAAAAGTGTCTATTATTGGGGTGGGCATGCGCTCCCATGCCGGTGTTGCGAGCGCAATGTTTAAAGCCTTATCCGATGAAGGTATTAATATTCAGATGATTTCTACCTCTGAAATTAAGATCTCAGTAGTCGTGGATGAGAAATACCTTGAGCTAAGCGTCAGAGCATTACACAATGAGTTTAATTTAGCATAAAAACCAAAAGCTTGAGCTCGAGTCAACAAAATCATCCAGTGACTAAAAAGGGCCTACCTTATCTGTGTTAACGGGAGGTGAGAGGCCTTACGTCAGAGTTGAATTAAACTTTAGTTTCCTAATGGCCTGCCGATAGCTACAAAAGGAACTTGGATGACAAATGAAAAAATATAGCTCTAGTTAAGAAAATTGGACAAGGGAGAAGAACCATGCTGATTTTGACACGGCGGGTGGGTGAGACATTAATAATTGGCGACGACGTTACCGTCACCGTTCTCGGAGTGAAAGGTAATCAGGTCCGAATTGGCGTCAATGCGCCAAAAGAGGTTTCGGTGCATCGAGAAGAGATCTACGAGCGCATCCAAAAGGAAAAGGAGCAGGACGATACCCCATCCTCCCACGACGTCTAACCGACATAGACTCCGCAAAATCCTCCGATAGCATTACTTTCTGTTAGGCTAAACCCAGGTTATGCTCCGAGTGCCCAAGGATGGGGCTCATGCGGCTGGGAAAAATGGAGTGTAGGCAACTGGCCACTTTCTAAAAAAGCGACACAGTATTTTCTGCTAGGCGTCGCAACCGCGCGAAATATTGCGTATAATCCCTTTTCGCCGCCGGTTGCGGCTTGCCCACTGTCAGGCGTTTAATTACGGAGAGATGGCCGAGCGGCTGAAGGCGCTCCCCTGCTAAGGGAGTATGGGTTAAAAGCCCATCGAGGGTTCGAATCCCTCTCTCTCCGCCACCCGAAATCCGTAATCGAAGCAACAACTCTTAGCACTCGTCGCGAAAGGTGACGGATGTCACAAGAGATGAGAGCCCTCGATTCAATAAAAAAGGGGTTCGACCGAATCGCCGGGAGCAATTTAGAACAGCCGAAGGCGGGCCCGGAGGGCGAAGCGCAGGACGTGCGGAGCAATCCCTCTCTCTCTCTCCGCCATCTGAATTTCTGAATGGGAATCTGGTGTCACGTTTGGCCTAGCGCTTCGGTACAACCGTGAGGAACGAGAATCCTCTACTCAGCTAAAAAAGGGTTCGACCGAAGCGTCGGACAGGACTCGGTGGAAGTGCAAAGCCGGTGCACACTGATCTGTTTTCTTAAGGTTCGTTATGCGATTCGTCGGTGCCTTGACAGCTAAACCCTGTAACGTGGATAATGCGCGTTCTCGCGGTTCCGCTCTAAAGAGGCGGGCGCGAGGAGGCGACGTAGCCGCGATAAAACGGCTAGAAAGATCCTAAATATCATCACGTTCACGCGCCCGTAGCTCAGTTGGATAGAGTACCTGGCTACGAACCAGGCGGTCGCACGTTCGAATCGTGCCGGGCGCGCCAAATTCAATAACTTACAGCTGTTTCGAGTGGGCACCTGTCCAATAGGGCTAAAAACATCCGTTTAATTGGACAGGTGCTGTCATTGCATACCTTCCCTGTGTATACGACATCCGTAACCAAGTGACTGACAGGGTTCCTAAAAGTCGGTGTCGATGAGATCCGGAAGCAGGGCTGCTGAGTTTTGCACGTCTGGGTGGATATTCAACGCAGGCGGCCTTGGGGGTATCTGCTGCTGCCGATTGATGGACCCAGACACGGTTGTAGCGTTATCTGAAGTTCATTAAAGCGACATGCAGATGATCGAATACACCACGGGCGGCAAAGATCGTCGATTTGGGCTCTTTGTTCACCACGCCGATGCGGATCGCGAGTTTGCCTACGACCGCAAGGACCACGTCGGCAAGCTATCCGTTTTTTCTGCCTCGTTTTCCGACTGAGATGGTTTTGTGCTAACCAGTCGGATTTCGGAGAGACTGTCCGCGTACTTTGCCAAATGCTCAACTCACAAACAAGCGTATCGGCGTACCATTGCATCTCGAGATCTTTCTGGCACCTGGCCACCTATCAGATATTCCCATCTGGCAGAGGGGACCATGATATCGGTAAAAATGAGCATGTCAGATCCCGTTAAGATTATTGGGATTTGCCTATGACCTCATGGTTCGATGATGAAGCCGGGTGGTGCCTTTTCCCAGGGATAACCGTCCAGGGCCATCTGGTAACCACGATCCAGGAGTTTTTTCATGTAAACCGGATCGAAGCCTTCAGTTGGCTCATCAGTAAAGTCCGACGGAATGTAGGCCAGATTGAAATCGTTCCCGTCACGCCTGCACAGCACGTATATCTGGTAGAGATCACCGATACCCTGTGTTCTGATGAGCGATTCAATGGTGCGCGATGCGATCGGCAGGACATTGCGTTTAATACCCTGGTAATCCGGATCAAGAAACGAGTTTCGAATCACGTAGACTTGAGGCTTTCCCTGTGCCTTGAGTTTCCCGGTGACTACCCGCCAGTCTGCTGCTGCCGGGTAGACGAATACCTGTGATCCGGTTCCGCCATCCACGTGCAACTCGTCGTATTGTTTACCCTCGGCTTCCACAGGAATGATCACGGGCGGGAAAGCAACCGGTATTGCTGCCGATGCCCGCAATAATTCATGTATCAATGTCATCTTTTGCGGGTAGTCACTGTCCGCAATGGCGCCGATATTCCAGATAACCGACCGGCCAGCATCAAGGTTAACGGTACCGATGAACAGGCGCCGGCCTCTGTTATGCTCCCGGGCAATGGCGTCGATCATTTCGGCATCGATGTACTGTGCGATCAGTGCCTGCAGAGGCGATGTATCGGTTACCGAATCGCTGAAGGCCACAGCAATCGGATTGCGTTTCCTGGCTATGTCTTCGGTGGTGGTGGTCGTATACACCTCACGCAGTTCATCGTCATAGTCCGGGCCCAGGAAAGCGAATGGTGCAGTCAGGGCACCCGTGCTGACCCCTGTTACCATGGTGAATTCAGGCCGTTCACCCGTAGCGGTCCATCCGATGAGCAGTCCCGCGCCGAAAGCCCCGTTCGCACCGCCGCCGGAGATCGCAAGGTAATTGTGTGGTTTTTCAAATACACCCGAGTAATCCCGGTGAAAATCGGCAGCAGTAAATTCCTCAAATTTTTCCGCAGCGAATGTTGGCCACTCGTCACCCCAGAATCTTGCCTCCGGAATACCCGGGATTTCTGCTTTCAAGGTGTACTCGGGAGGAAGCGGCTGGCGCTCCGGCATACTGGCACAACCCGTCAGGATGAGCAGAAGGGTTACAGTGCTCCACTGGCTTGCTCGTTTGAGGGATAGGGTGAACATTTGATGCCCCTTGCTTGTCATTTCATATCTCCGGTGAAGTATACAGGTATGCATGTATGCATGCCGTCGCGAACTGTAGCGTTCATGTCCCCATTTATAATCATATGCTGGTATTGCCTGTCCCGATGAAAATCCCCATAGCGGACCTGGAACGCCTCATTGGCTTCTTCCGGAATATAGTCGTTAGAGCCACCGAGACAATCAACAGACATCACGGGTAAAAGAAGCTCGTCGAGGAATCGTCTCAATCGTCGAGCAAGTGCACTGATACCCAATCGCGGACTTTGGCAATAGCAGCCTGCGACTCGGCACTCTCCGGGAGTGTCGGCACGAACACGTGGGGCATGCCCTCGTATATATCGAGCTTCACCGTCTGACCCGACTGATCGAGCGTCTGATAGAGACGGATGAAGTTGCTGAGGAAGATCTCTTTCGTACCGCCCTGGATCAAGGTTGGCGGGAAGCCCTGCTTGAAGTCACCGTACACAGGCGAAACATAGGGATTCTTGTGATC
>CALZJI010000169.1 GCA_945787615.1 uncultured Chromatiaceae bacterium
GATAGATTATTTCCATGTACTCCCTTACCACATGCAGGGGATGGTCGACCATCCGCAGCTTGGTTATGTCCACCCTAAATCTGTATCATATGAACTCGGTGCAAATACGGTAATACTCAACACCCACGGATTACGCGATGAGGAAATCCCCTATGCCAAACCACCGGATGAGAATCGTGTTTTGGTTTTGGGAGATTCCGTAACGTTTGGATGGGGCGTTACTCAGGGCGAATCCTTTGCTGATCGTATGGAACCATTACTTCGCGCACGCACGGGCAAGAAATGGCAGGCAATCAATGCCGGCGTGAACGGCTACAACTCCGAGCAGGAAGCCACCTTTTTTCGCATCGATGGTCTCCGCTACGCGCCCGATATTGTTGTTCTCGTCTATGTTTATAACGATGTCGACCCGGTTATTGAGCCCAACCTAACGACTTGGCGGCGCTATCCCACGTGGCCTTCAGGACTGCCCCAGTTGCTTGAACGAGCGCGAAGTCTGTCGTATCTCTACCAGTCAACCAATTTGTTCGCGCGCATGGGACTGATCGGTGCAGGTCAAAACCCTTCCGGAGACAAAGCGACTCCCGGTGTTTCGAGCATTACCTCGCATCCGCGATGGGCAGCGTCTCGCGCGGCACTTGAAGAGATCGCCAACCAATGTAAAAACCTCAACATTCGGTTTTTGATCGCTCGTGAGAGCGGCGATGATCCAGCCTTTTTCGCCGAGTTGGAAAAGCTCGGCATCGAGGCGATCGCCTTGGGACCGGCCTGGAAAGACGTGCCAGCAGACCAACATCGTGTAAGCCGCATCGACGCTCATCCAAGCGCCGCAGTCCATGACAGGTTTGCTGTGCACTTGGTCGATGCCCTGGATACGCGGGGTTGGCTGGAGCCGTAGAACGTCGTACTCTTTAGTTTAACTGACTTGTGGCATAGGTTTAACCCGCATTTCTCATAGGGACGCGTCGAACAAGATTCATTGTGGATAATTCTATCGGGAATAGAATTGGACGTGAGGTGCACGCCCGAGGGGGTAGGCCATGGATGGACTACATCAGGAAATAATCAAGCGAGATCGCGTGGATACAGTGAGAAATGCGGGCTAGTACCCCACCCCTATACTCACGAATCAGGGATTAGGAGAGCGCTGAATCCATAACGCGGTAGCCCAACTTACGCCTGACACTCTCACCTCCAATGCCCCGCTTTCGTGCACGCAAACTTGGCAACAGGCGACAATAGAGCCGTTCGGGTTTCTACTAAGGGCTCGCGCAAAAATAAGTTTACATTTTTGAGCGTTGAGGCGCCCGCCTGGCAAAGCGCGAAAACGCAGGAATATGCGTATATTTCAAGTTTTCGCAACACAGCCAGGCGGGATGGATCGATGTTCAAAATGTGAAGTTATTTTTGCGCCCAGATTTGGGTCAGATTTGGACAATCCGATTGAGCAAAACCGCAGGACTAGCCCGGCTAATTCGAGGATTTTGCGATTGAGGATTGTTCAAATCTGACCCGAAGATGGGATGCGAAAATCGTAAGTTATTTTTTTCGCGAGCCCTAAAGATGGCTCCCCAGCGCGGACTCGAACCACGGACCCGGTGATTAACAGTCACCTGCTCTACCAACTGAGCTACTGGGGATCGTTAAGTTGGACGAGGCCGTATGGTACCGATGTGCGTCGCCTGGGTCAATAGAGCCGACTGACGTGATCGCCAATAAATTGACCTTCGATATGCTAGCGCAGCAACTCTTTCACAGTTCTGAGCCTTCCCTGTCCGCCTAGCCCATAACTGGCCCCTGAATTTGAATCAAAAACCGGTTGCGAACAAGCGAAAAAAAGTGTGCAATAGGGAAAGCAAAGTTAAGAGACTAAAAGACATTGACTTTCTAATGGCATGAAAGAAAAGAAAAAAATTGACAAAGAGGATATTGACCTCTTTCTTCGCACTGTTGGGCCGGTCAAGCGCATTCAGCATTCCCGGGTGGCCCGCTCTTCGGCGCGGCCAGCACCCACGCCCCGCGAAACCCTTCGTGATGAGGAGCAGGTTCTACGGGATATGCTGTCTGACCAGTACGACGTCGCCGACGTGGAGACGGGCGAGGAACTTATTTTTGCCCGCCCAGGCCTCCAACATGGCCAACTTGCGAAACTTCGTCGCGGGCGCTTTAGTATCAACGCCGAATTAGACCTTCACGGCATGACGTCGGTCACTGCTCGCCATGCCCTGGCCACGTTCTTGCGTAACTGCCGCATCAACGGCGCCCGTTGCGTTCGAATTGTTCACGGTAAAGGCCACGGCTCCAAACATAAAATCCCCGTGTTAAAAAATAAAGTGAATAAATGGCTCCGGCAACGCGAAGAAGTCTTGGCCTTCTGTTCGGCCCGCCAAGTTGATGGCGGAACCGGGGCTGTTTACGTGTTGTTGAAATCCCGATAGGGATTCGCCGTCGTGCGCCCGCGCGGTGGATGTGGCAAAATAACGCACCTTTAACACAGAATGCACCGATAACTCTCCGGATATTGGGCGTCTCAATCACCACCTAATTTCATTATTTAGTTTCATGTCTTCGCCACCCAGCCCTAAATCCGCTAACGCTAAGCAGCACGCCCAGACGCCATTTGCACCGACGCTTCCGGCGGGCGGCGGTCGTCGTATAACCTGGGGAGCACTGCACGGCAGTAGCGTCGGCCTAACCGTTGCAGAAGCCGCCAAGCAACACCCGGGGCCGGTCGTCATCGTGACCCGCGATACGCCAACGGCCACCCAACTGGAATATGAAATCCGCTTCTACCTCGGCGGAAAAGATGCAATTCCAATCCTCCCGTTCCCGGATTGGGAAACCCTCCCCTATGATGTTTTCTCACCCCATCAAGACATCGTATCGCAGCGTTTAGCCACTTTATATCGGCTGCCAAGCTTGGAGCACGGCATCGTCATTGCACCAGTCGCCACGCTCATGCACCGAATTTCGCCACGCCGCTATTTGGAGGCCAATAGTCTACTCTTGGATTTGAGACAGAAAGTGGACCTGGACACCATGCGCGCTCGGCTAGAGTTCACCGGTTATCAATGCGTCTCGCAGGTTATGGAACACGGTGAATTTGCGATACGAGGAAGCATCTTAGACCTCTACCCCATGGGCAGCCGCACGCCGTTCCGTATCGAACTGTTCGATGACGAAGCGGAAACTATTCGCACCTTCGACCCCGAAAACCAACGCTCGATAGAGAAAGTGGAGCGAATAGAGCTACTTCCGGCTCGAGAATTTCCATTAACTAAAGACGCTATCATCTTATTTCGAAAACAATTCAGAGAAACTTTTTCCGGTGACCCACAGAATGCCAGCGTCTATCGGGACGTCAGTAATGGCCTTGCCCCGGCAGGGATCGAGTACTACCTCCCGCTGTTTTTCGACCAGACGTGTACGCTGTTTGATTACTTGCCCTCCTCGTGCTTGGTCGTCTGCGGGGACGGGATTAGTGAGGCCGCCGATGGTTTCTGGGACGAAACAGGCCACCGCTACGAACAGCGCCGCCACGATCTTCATAGACCGCTACTGCCGCCAACACGGAATTTTCTACAAAGTAACGAATTATTTGGTTTGGTTAAACAATTTCCACGCATTGATTTATTGGGTGCCGACGAGAGCCACGGTAGCGGTGCATTCAACTACGCAACCGAGTCGATCCCGGCCTTAACCATTAATGCACGAGCTCAGCGGCCCCTTACCGCATTGCTCGACTTTCTAGAAGCGTTCAGCCACGGCCGGGTGTTGTTCGCCGCAGAAACCGCGGGGCGCCGCGAGACCCTATTGGAACTGCTCGCCGACAGCGGGTTGCACCCGACCCAGTATGGCAATTGGCAGGCTTTTCTCGATGGCGATGACGCCATGGGAATCACGATTGCGCCATTGGACAGAGGCTTACTGCTTGACCAGCCGGCGATCGCCGTCATCACGGAGCCCCAGCTCTTTGGTGAACAAGTCTTACAACGCCGCCGCCGTAAACCCAAGGGGCGAGACACCGAAAGCGTTGTTCGCGACCTAACCGAGCTCAACCCTGGCGCGCCGGTGGTTCACGAAGAACACGGCGTAGGCCGGTACTTAGGGCTTCAATCGCTGAGTGTGGGCGATATCGAGACGGAGTTTCTGGCGCTCGAGTATTCCGGGGGCGACAAACTGTACGTCCCCGTATCATCGTTGCACTTAATTAGCCGCTACACCGGCAGCGCACCGGACAATTCGCCTTTACATCGGTTGGGTAGCGAACAGTGGCAGAAGGCCCGCCAGAAAGCCGCCAAACGAGCCCTCGATGTGGCCGCCGAACTGTTGGATATCTATGCCCGACGAGCCGCGCGAAAAGGACACGCCTTTGGCACCGCCGACGCGCAATACACGGCATTTGCCGCCACCTTTCCGTTTGAGGAAACACCTGACCAGGAACAAGCCATTAAAGCTGTTGTCGCGGACATGAAAAGCGGAAATCCCATGGATCGACTCATTTGCGGCGACGTCGGCTTTGGGAAAACGGAAGTGGCTATGCGTGCTGCGTTCGTAGCCGCCCATGACGGATGGCAAGTCGCCGTGTTGGTGCCAACCACCCTGTTGGCGCAACAGCATTTCCAGAATTTCAAAGACCGTTTTGCGGACTGGCCCATCCGCGTCGAGGTGTTATCACGTTTTATTCCAAAGAAACAACAGGACCAAATTCTGAAAGGCATTGCGGAGGGCACCGTGGACATCGTCATCGGCACCCACAAGCTTCTTCAAGAGACCGTCAAGTTCAAGCAACTCGGCTTGGTGATTATCGACGAGGAACACCGGTTCGGCGTTCGACAAAAAGAGCGTTTCAAGGCATTGCGCGCCAACGTGGACGTGCTCACCCTATCGGCAACACCCATTCCCCGCACGCTGAATATGGCCGTCTCCGCCCTACGCGACTTATCGATTATCGCCACGCCGCCTTCGCGACGCTTGGCTATAAAAACCTTTGTTCAACCCTGGAGCGATGCCCTGATCTACGAAGCGTGTTTGCGGGAAATCAAACGCGGCGGCCAGGTTTATTTCCTCCATAACGAAATCGAAACCATTGACAAGATGGCGCGCAAATTGGAAACACTCGTCCCGGAAGCCCAAATCCGCGTAGGTCATGGACAGATGAGCGAGCGAGAACTGGAACATGTGATGTTGGATTTTTATCACCAGCGTTTCAATATCCTAGTCTGTACGACCATTATAGAAACAGGCATCGACATCCCCACCGCGAACACGATTGTTATCAATCGCGCCGACCGGTTCGGTTTAGCCCAGCTCTACCAATTGCGCGGACGCGTGGGACGCTCCCATCATCGTGCCTATGCGTACCTTGTCGTGCCGCCGAAAAACGCCATGACGAAAGACGCCGAAAAGCGCTTAGACGCCATTTCATCGTTGGAAGAATTGGGCGCGGGCTTCACATTGGCCATCCACGACTTGGAGATACGGGGAGCGGGTGAATTGCTGGGCGATGAACAAAGCGGACAGATACATGAAATAGGGTTTTCGCTTTATACGGAGATGCTCGACCGTGCCGTACGCGCCCTAAAACGCGGCGAGACACCCGACCTCGACCGACCTGTCGACCATACCGCTGAAATCGATCTTCACATCCCCGCCCTTATCCCCGATGACTATTTGCCCGACGTTCATAGCCGCTTGGTGCTCTACAAACGCATCGCCAACGCGGCCTCTTCCGAAGAACTGAGGGAACTGCAAGTGGAAATGATCGACCGCTTTGGATTACTCCCGGAACCGATCAAGAATTTGTTTCGCGTAGCGGAGCTCAAACTCAAAGCCAAGCCGCTCGGGGTGAAGAAAATAGACGGAGGCCCGACGGGCGGGCGGATCATTTTCGGTACTCAGCCGACTGTTGATCCGCTGCAGATCATCCAGCTTATTCAAACCCAACCCCAGACGTACAAGCTGGATGGCGAAACCAAACTACGCTTCATTATGGAGCTACCCGATAGCGCCAGGCGTATTCAGGCTGTGGATCAGTTGCTGGATCGACTATCGGTTAATCAGACGCCGCAGGTCCAATAAACGGGTTTCGTTTGTGATGGTACTGGGAGCCGCTCCCGTCCAAACCGCATTTCTCACAGGGACGCGCGCGGTGCCTGTTGACAATAGTTATCTCAATAACTAACACGTCAGCGTCGCGACGTGGGCCGCAATCTAACTCTCCAGCGGCAGTACCTTCTTCCCCTCTTCCGGAAACAGTTCTTCGATGAATCCAAACTGGGTCATATCCTTTATTCGCTGCGGGTAAAGGATACCGTCCAAATGATCGCGCTCGTGCTGAACGACACGAGCGTGGAAGCCTTCGGCAATTCGCTCAATTCGTTCACCGTGTTGGTCGAAACCTGTATAACGAATGCGCCGATAACGCGGCACCATCCCGCGCATACCCGGTACACTGAGACAACCTTCCCAATCATCGTCCATGACCTCATCGAGCGACGTGGTTACGGGATTGATTAGCACCGTTGTAGGCACGAGCTCAGCGTCCGGATAACGAGGATTATTCTCAACGCCAAAAATAATGACACGTCGACTGACCCCAATTTGGGGAGCGGCTAAACCGGCTCCGTCTAACGCCGCCATGGTATCGAACATGTTTCGTATTAGGCTATGCAGTGCCGGCGTATCAAACGCCATTACGGGCTCGGCAACGTGCAAGAGCGTGGGGTGCCCCATCCTCAATACTTTTTGTACGGCCATAATTAACTCCAGTTCGCTTTTCTGTAAATGTATACCAAAAACGGCGAACGTTTCACCTATAGGCGCTAACTCTCCACTCCTCTTTTCTTCGCGCCCTGCGGGTGAAATAGACGCAACAGGGTCGCGAAAATCGGCGGGGCGACTATAAAGACTTGAGCAAGAAACGCGCTTCGCAGGTAACCGACTCATGGCCGGGCACGCTAGCGCCAACAGAAGATAACGACCGCCGCCGTACTGAATCGTTAAATCCCTGCAAAATCTTCACGAATCAACTTTATTTTTTTTTTTGCTTCTAGTATCGTTCCTCTGGTTTGACAATACGATCGACGACAAATCTATGCGGCTACTCCTTCTGTTTTTCCTCGCGTTTCTGCCGGTACATCTTGCATTAGGCGAGGAACAACCCTGGTACCAAATCGAACTGGTCATCTTTGAACGTATTGGCCTTGACGAACAGGTCTCGGAGACCTGGCCTGATGACCCAGGTGAAGCGCTGGTCGAACCTGTTCTCGAATTAATTCCTCAAAAAGTGGCCGATAGGCTTGACGAACGCGAAAAACAAGACGCGGCATTGGATACCGGCTTGGGCGAGCCGAGCCAACCGGAAGCCGACAGGTTACCGGATGACTTGAGCGATAGCGAGGCAACCGCGGCCCCGGGAGAGGCGAGTTTGCCTCCGTTTTCGGAAGAATCGGTAGACGAGACCGCTGTTGAGCAACCGCGAATAACGGAACGCCCGTTTGTGCTGTTGCCCAGTGAAACGTTTGGCATGAGGGGCGCTGCCAGCAGATTGAGACGCAGCAAGAATTACCGTGTTCTTCTCCACAGCGCGTGGCGTCAACCCGTTCAAGTACCCGGCGAGGCAACGCCCGTTCATATCCACAGCGACGTTGGAAGCGTGCGCGCCTACTATGAAAACATCGCGGCCCGGCACCAGAAGAACGTCGACGAACCGGCAACGCAAGAGGCAGCCCCAGACGAAACGGGTCGTGTGCCAGAGGAACCGATCGACGATACAGTGCTAGGCGAGCCCGCTAAACCCTTGGACGGCACCGTAGCCGTCACTGTAAGCCGCTATCTCCACCTCAATGCTGACTTGATTTACCGTAAGGAGGTGACCATACCGGTCGAACGCGTTACACCGCCGTTAACCAACGCAGCCGACCAGCCGATCATCGTGATTCGGGAAGGTGTCCAAGCACCGCTGCTACCCGCCGCTAATGCGGAGCCGGATCTGGCGATAGCGGAAATAGAGACGACGCTCGTTCAAGCGTTTCGTCTAGCCACTTCGCGGCGAATGCGTAGCAAGGAAATTCATTATCTCGATCACCCTCTATTTGGCGCATTGGCGCTAATTACGCCTTACGAAGGACCGACGTCCGACCGGCCCGACGACACGCAAAACCCCACCGCTACGCAAGACTAATAAAAATATCATCGCCCTGCTGTTGCGCAACGAGAAAATCAAAATGGCAAAAAGGGAGGGGGTGTATGGCGCACCCCCGGTAGGGAGAGAGGTTCTTTTTTTTGCTGTAACTTTGCTAAGTAGCACTATAAACATTGCAATCGTCGTACCAGGCCACTAAAGCGCCACACTTCGACCGCTCACAATACGATAATTCAGTTTAGGTACATGTTTTAATTATATGATAAATAGAAATATTTACGAGATTTCGGTTAGGCCTAACGACCTAAAGGCAGCCGCCTCAACGCGCTGTTCACGCGTCCACTGGTTAGGTTGTTAGAAAAAGAAGGAAACGTATTGTGCAAACGGATGGAACGAAATGAACCATCCAAAGGTCGAGAACTAGCCAAAGTTGTAGTGCCGAGGAACGACAACCACGCCCCCATCGGATACTTCGAAACGTTGCCGATCCGCCTCTGGATCGAGCCCTATTTGCTCTCCAGGCGGGATAGTAACGCCCTTGTCCACGATGCAACGATCGAGATGGGCCCCTCGACCGACCTTAACGTCCTCAAACAGAACGGAACGCTGGACGATGGCCTCATCTTCAATATAAACATTACTGAATAGAAGCGACTCTTGGACGCTTCCTCCGGCAACCACTGCACCGCTTGCAACGATAGAGTTGATGGTTATCCCTTCGGCGCCTGACTCACCGGGAACCGTCCGTGCTGGCGGGTGCTGCCCATTATAAGTGCGTATTGGCCAATCCTCTTGATACACATTCAAAGGCGGAACCGGCTTCAATAAATCCATATTCGCCTCGTAGTACGTATCGAGCGTCCCCACATCACGCCAATAACGATCGGGCTCTACGCGTCCCGCCTCACCGCCAAACGAATACGCATAAACGGCATGTTCCTTAATCAACCGTGGCAAAACATCCTTGCCAAAATCATGGCGAGACACCTCGTTCGCGTGATCCACTTTCAACGCGTCAAAAAGTAACTCTCGCGAAAAGATATATATCCCCATGGATGCCATGGCACGTTCCGGATTATTGGGCGAGGTAGGGGGTGACTGCGGCTTCTCCGCGAAAGAGTGAATCGCCTTGTTGTCGTCTACCTCCACAACACCAAAGGATTTCGCGGACTCGATGTCCACCTCCATACAGGCGATGGTAGCCGCCGCCTTTCGCTTAACATGAAATCGTAACATTTCGGCATAGTCCATGCGGTAGATGTGATCGCCCGATAAAATCACAACCCAATCTGCATGACTTCGCTCTACAAGGTATAAGTTCTGATAAACCGCATCGGCAGTGCCTTTATACCAACTCTCCCCAGTGCGCATTTGTGGCGGCACCGGCGTAATATACTCACCCAACTCCGAGTTAAAAATAGACCATCCGTCGCGAAGGTGTTTCTGTAAAGAGTGAGACTTATACTGGGTAAGGACGAGCACTCGCCTGAGGCCCGAATGCAAGCAGTTGGACAGGGTGAAATCAATGATGCGGTATTTTCCCCCAAACGGCACTGCCGGCTTGGCACGCTCGTGAGTTAGCGGACTAAGGCGCGAACCTACGCCCCCCGCGAGTATGATAGCAATAGTGTTATCCAAGATGTTTAGGAATCCGTTCATTACACACTTAGCACCTTCTTACAGGCTTACAAGAAGAACCTACGGTTGGGGATTATACTGCTTTAAAAGCTGACGGCTCCCTCGCCATGTTCCGAATAGAGCGTACGGAGACTGCGCGAGTACCCGCGTCTAACCACAATGGCTCATTCGCTAAAGCACCGAGCGTGGTAGCCCTTCAGAAAACTGGTCGAGACGAGAGGATTTAAACCTCCGACCACTGCAACCCCATTACAGCAAGACGCACCCGCCGATCAATCACGTAATTAATCAACTATTTAAAAAATATATATTTTAAGTCTACGCCACCGCACCGTGAATCACACCTAAAAACGATCGAGGTGTCCCAAAATTATCCCGAGGAATTCGCCACGAGTTGCACAAGCCGAATCTGCCGATCTGAACAAGCTAAGGGCTGCCTTTAAAATTAATTGACATTCTGGCTGCCGATTCATCTCGCCTGGCCTCGTTGCCTACATGGATCGTAGCTAAGGAGCGAGAGCAGGACGCGATAGCGTTGCAAAAACTTGAAAGATTCCGAATATTACTGCGTTTTTGCGCTTAGCCAGGCGGGCACCTCGACACCCATAAATGGAAATTAATTTTGGCGCCAGCCCTAAGCGCGGTCCCATTTACCGATACCAATCGTGACTTCCACGCCAAGCACTGGTTGGACAGAGGTAAGGGCCGCGGAAACAAATAATCATCCAATTTTGCTTGTCTTTTGCCCCAGCTTCTGTGTTGCGGCAAGGGTTACATAAAGGGATTATGCGCCCCTTGCCGCGCCTTGAATCTGAGCCAA
>CALZJI010000170.1 GCA_945787615.1 uncultured Chromatiaceae bacterium
ATCGCGCACCAACAGGCCTCGCCACGGCCCCTCGTAGTCGGACATCACTTCCATGTCTAACACGCCGCTCATCACCGTGCCGGTGGGTAACAACACCTCGCCGGGCCGGGGGCCACGGTCGCTGGGGTCTTCCTTTAGGCGGTTCTCGATGGGTTCACCGACGACTTGTTGACCGGTGATTTCCGAGGCGGTCAACGGCATTGATGTCAAGGCCGGGCGTAATGCGCCGTTATTGGCGCTAAACGACGCGGATTTCAGGCGTTTCAGCCGGTCCAGCGTTTCGTTGATGTGCTCAGCCTGGTCGGTGAGCTCCGCACGCCGATCATGAGCCGTCGTCTTCTCGCCCTCATTCTGCCTGCCACGCGCCGGCGCGCGTTGCGGGTCTGCCTCCGCGACATTTCGAACGAGCTGTAATTCGGATCGGCGCGCTTCTAACACACGGCGAATTTCTTCCCGTTGAAAGGCTTCGTACACCTCCTCATACAGGCGTTGCGCAGCGCTTTTCTCCCCCTCGGGGGCACGTCCTGGCGTATCGTCGTGGGCTCGACCGACCGACTGTTGCGCCTCGACAAGCCCCAGCTGCTCCCGCGCTTGGCGCCGCTGGGCCTCGTACTGCGCACGCTGCGCCTCCGATTCAATGCGCCGTTCTGCCTGTTCTTTCTTTTCCACAAACGCTTCAGGGCTCGGCGCGTTCACCACACGCGGGGCGGGTGCGATCGTTTGTTCCGCCTCCGCCCGCTCGCGCCGGGATTGCATCTCAAACAGCGATTGCAGCACCAGCCCCACGGTAATAATGAGCACCAAGGCGATCGCTACGAATTGCGCCTTTTTATGATGCGTGGTCGGCTGTTCTTGCGGACCGTCGCTGATCAGCGGCTCAGCCATGGTTGTCTCGGCTGATCATGAGCTCCGAGTTGCCGTGCTTCAATTTAAACATCGGAAACACGCCGGAGACTTCATACACTTTGGTGGCCGGATCGTAATTGACTTCCAACAATTCTTGCTTGCCGTCGATTTCGGCGTAAACGGACATCAGCCCGCGGGAGTCATCGGTCACCCGGATATAGGTAAAGCGACCGTCGTCATAGACACTTTCAACGAACTTGCCGTTATTGGAGAACCACCCCTCCCCTTCTGTGATGTCATAGCCGGTGAAAATGTTGCGGCGGTATTTGCGTAACGCATCCTGGGTTTGCTCCACCACGTTTTGGGTCATTTGCCGTTGCTGCCGCTGAAAACGCCGTTGGAGTTCGAGTGTCGACAGGCCACCTTGTTCCGCGTCGCGGGCCCGGGTCCACTTGGTCTTGTTGATCATCGCCGCCGTGGCCTCAACCATATAGCAGAAGGTGTGGGGCCGCGTGGTCCGCCGCACAAGCACTTCATAGGAATGGTTGCTTTGGCCGACATAGGTCACCGTGGTTTCACGCCCTTCTTTCAGTTGCGTCGTGGGTTTGATCCACAGGTGGTTCTTGACATAATCGGCGGCCCACAGCTTATTGGACCCCACGATGACATCGATGTGATCCTCGGGGAAGGTGACGTGGGTGGCCATGTGCAGCGAGGCTTCAACCGTAATGATATCCCCCGCTTGCCATTGGATTTTCTTGCACGATTCGGCAGCGAACAGCGACCCGCTGAACAGCACCAACACCACAACCCCCACACGTAACATAACAGGCCTCATTTACTGATCTTCTTTCGGTAAGGTATTGGGATCGTCTTTGAAATCGTAGGCCACGATCTCCATCCCCAGCGGATTAAAACGAAGGTTCTTCTTCTCTTTGATAATCTCGGGCTTGGTTTTAAATCGCCACACCAGCTTCACGATTTTGTTTTTTCTGTCCATCACGCGCCCGCGATGGCGCACGGTCTCGGTGGCGTAGGCCATGCTGGTGTAGATGTTTTGATCCGCGCTCTCGGTCGCCGGGGTATGATGATCGTCAATATGATTCACGACGCGGGTTTTCACCTCGATTTGATCGCAGTGCTCGCATTGCTCGTGTTTCGCCGCGATGCGATCGGCGTGGTGCTCCTCTAAAAAGTCGGTACGCAGATCGTAGCTCATCATCACGTAGGCAAAACCGTAATCCTGGGTGATGGTCTCTCGCAGCTTCGAGTAGCGTCGGTCCACAAACTCCATGAGTTTCGCATTGAGGGTACTTTCAAAGAATTGAATGGGACGGTTCTCTTCGTAAAATTCCACGGTATAGCCGCCCGACGGGTCGAGTTTCACCCATTCCACCTGCACATTGTTGGCATAGCGCGCCTCAGCCACGATCCACCCGTAACCGGTGACGATGATGCCAACGCTGAGCGTCACCGCAACGATGAACCAGCGATTGCGATCTGCGATGGCGCGTGCGAGTTCGCTTTTTTCGCGACCCTGGGTGAGTCGGCGTTGTTGAACGTGGTCGAGCAACCGACCTGACGAGCGCTCATCCATGGTATGTAGCCGTTCCCTTTTCCCCATCCGCTAGGGCCTTAAGATCGTTCTGGCCATTCGCATCGATACGCTCGCCATCATCCCCCCTGCCCCAATATTCACACCGCCCACCACGGCGCTCACGAAACGACCGGTGCTGATCAAAGCTATGAAGCCCACAAAAATAAAGGCCAGCAAGGCAATGATTTCAAAAATGGTCGCCGAACTGATGTCGATATTGACCTTGTCGCCGACGGGCACATCTAAAAACGACGACAGCGCGATCACAACCAAGACCAGGTTCACACGCGCCATGACGCCGTAGATGAGAAAGCCGAAGAAAAAACGAAGCCAGCCGTCAAACAAGAACGACAGCCGTTGAAACATCAACGTCGGCACAAACATCAAGCCCACGATCTTGCCCACATAAAACCCCCAGAGCGACCAAACGGACGCAAACACCGCGACCAGCACGAGAAGCCCTGCAAACAACACGGCAACTACGGTGGTGAGCAGTTCGACAGCCGGGGAGAAAATATTCATCGCCCCCATATTGATTCCCATCATCAGATCAAACACGTAGGCCGCGGGCCCATAGATATCCGTGTTACCGAGGGCCGCGGCTTGGATCGCACCGCCAAAGCCAAGCTGCCAATCCCACAAGGCGTTGGTGAGGGTTTCGTATTGCTCGAGAATAAGGCGCGTAAAGAGCAGCAAGAAGATCAATCCCAGGGCGTCGGGCACCCCCAGTTGGCCGTGGATATAATGGGTCACGGCGAAGAAAATGAGGATGAGTGCAAACACCACATACAAGATCTCGACAAAGGTCTCGTAGTCGTCCGCCGCGAGGATGGCGTCAACCGCACCGTTGGATGTGGTAAAAAACCGTTCAAACCCTTGCGTGATGGCATCGTAGTCCCCGGTATCCACCGGCGCGGCGTCAACCTCGCCCGCCGCGACAAGCAAAAATAAAACGAGAGCCGTGAAAAGACGCACATTGATGGGCCAGGTCGTCGCCACGCGTCGGTTAACCTTGTAGCCAACTGTCGAAGTCATGGCCGCTATGACGCGTTTCCGTTTGACGTTTGATGCGCTCCAGTTCGCGGTCACGAACTCGGGCGCGTTGCGACAGACTTTCGCGTTCCGCGGCCTCGAGCCGGGTCATCGCATGGTCTTGCGCTTCGACCAGCGCCTCGATTTGCTGTAATAACAGGTGTGTTTGGGCGGCGATGAGCTGTTGGGTTTTGGCTTCTTGATTCGGCCCGAGACCACCGAGCAACGCCCCGTACTCATTGATCCGGGCGCGTCGCGCTTCGGCGTTATGGCGGCTGTTGGCGACCACTTGAAAGGTGCGCGAATACGCTTGGTATTGATTAAAATCTTTCGCGTAGCCTTGCTTGATGCGTTCGCGATCTTCGTCATCAAAGCGTGTCAACAGCGCCTCATCAATGCTGTCGACGGCGCGCGGTATCTTCCACAGGGTTTCATACACGACGGCGATTTGTTCCTCAAAGGACTCATCCAGCGGATTGGCGTGATCCAAAATGGAGACGAGACTATCGCCCACGCGCTGCACCAGTATTTGCTCAACACGCGAGCGTAAGGCATCAGCATTGGCATACCCTTTAAGGTTTTCAATGGTCAGCGCGTATTGATCGACCAATTTCGCCAACATCAGGATTTGTTGAGCGAGTTGCGAATTCTGGAGAATGTAATCTTCGATGGCTTGCGCAAAGTTGGCGACATCAATCACCGGAAAACCGCTGGCCCGCGCCGTCTTTAAATCCGTTGTCATGCCCACGGCCGCGGCCATGACCGCGGCGATCACACCGTGACGTAAATCCTTTAATCGTTGCATCGCACCCTCCCCTATACCGCCCGTTTGTCCAACGCGGCGGGTATGTGTGGCGTCACTGACTCCACGTCGCCCCGGTTTAACGCCGCCGCCGCCAACTGAATGCCCTTTTCAAAACCATGCTGTTGAATCAAACGTTCGCGCAGCTGCGTTTCACGGGGGTGGGAGGTGTTCACAACGTGTTGTGTCGGTTCCACATCCAGGATGAGCGTTTTACTCACCCCCAACTCCGGCTGCACAATATAAACCTCTTTGCGAGGAACCAACGCTTTGATGGCCTCGCACTCGCCTTTCGATAATTTGAAGGCGGAACGATAAAGCGCGTCATCCATCTTTGGATCGGCTAAGAACAGAAACGTCGTGGCTGCGGTGCGAATGGCATCCCAGCCGTCAATGTTGAGATAATCCTCGGGCGATTGTGACCATAAGGTGATCCCGGCATTGAGCTTGCCCCAGGTCCGCACTTTTTCGGTGATAAACGTTTGCAAGGAGGGTATCGATAAGGCGTATTTGGCTTCATCGATATCCACGTGTTTCGGAACCGCGCGGACGCGGGGGTCTTCAAAGGCGGTGGTCACCCGATAAAACAATTCATTGATTAGCGGCTTCATCAATACCGGGTCTTCCCGCAGCCGTTGGAGATTAAACACGCTCAGGCGATTGACGAGGGGGCCGATGCAATCGTGTTGAGCGTCGAAAATGGGCGCATAACGCCCTTGCTGCGCAGCGTTCTGGCCAAACACCCAGCGTTTGAATTTGCGCGCCAAATGAGGCGGCATATGGGCGACCAAGGTGCTCAGCCTGCGCAGGCCGATCGGCAACGCCAGGGTTTTTCGAATGGCATTGTCCAGTTCATCTTGTTCAGTGGGCTCGAGGGTGCGCAGCGCGGGATCGTCGTTGCCCGCCAGCATGAGCAACAATTGCTGCGACAAATGAACGATGAACGCGCGATCCTCCGCCCCGCGACACATCACAAACGGATTCAACCCCGCTTCACCGCCGAGACGAAAGACGCGCGCCTGCTCACCGAAAAGCATCGCCAGCGTTTCGGTACCCGGATCACTATCCAGTGCGCAGCAATAACCGCCGTATTTGAGAAAATGGCTGGTCAAGGTATTTTTAAGGAAGGTTTTACCCGAGCGGGTCGGCCCCACGCCAATCACAAAGGAGCGCTCACCGATAAAATCACTGTAATAAAAGGCCTCGCCGCTTGCGGTCTCGAAAATATATTGCGCTTCCTCGCCGCCGAGATCCTCAACCGTCGGCTGACCCACCGCACTGCGATAGACCAATGAGGCGGCGGCCATGTGTTCAGAACGTACGGTTAAATCACGGATGCTGTTGGCCTTACCGCCGGGTTGTAAGGTCGCAAACGCATAATCGATGTCCACATCTTCCCAGGTTAAGCTCACCCCATTGGCGGTGACGGCACGATCCAATTCAATACTTCGATCTCGTAACGCAGCGATGTTTCCGCCGAAGGCGGCAATAAAGGCGTGAGCGGTGCCCCACACATCATTGAGTTTTTCGGCATGGCCCAGTTCGTCTATTTTTTCTCGGATCGTCTGCGTGAGCTGCGCGTTGCGGTCGTAGCCCGGCAACTGATCGTGACCTTGCATCACGGCAAAAAAGTCGATGGAGGCGCGCTCGAGCTCGGTTTGTTTTTTCTTAAACAACATCGCGCGTAACAGTTCACTCATGGGTGACCATCGCGTCACGATCACATAGTCACCGGCGACGGAAATCGGCGCCCGCGGGCCGTGCCCCCAAACGCCGTGTGGCAGACGCTTGCCGAGTGTGGTCACGGAGGCAATGCGGCAATAGCGGGGCTCTGCCCCGTTAAGTTTGAGTACCGTCACCGGCCCCACGGTACGCGGCGACACATCGCCCGAGGCCAGCACCACGTCGATGTCTTCTTCCGGCACGGGCTCGGCTAATCCATCAACCAAGTAGCGGGGATCCAGTGTGGCGAGAAAACGCATTTGCGCCCACGTTTCACGGTAACTCAACACCCGCGCCGTCATCACACCGGAAAGGCGTGAGGCGAGTTTTCGACACGCTTCGTTTAGCAGCAACGCTTGCCGTTGGAGCTCTTCTTCTTGAACATAGACCACCGCCTCGTCACGAAAATAGGTGCTAAAAATACGCCGTGACTCGCGGCTGTAGACGCCGCCGAGGCCGTGTTTTAACAACCCCTTGACGTTAAGGCGGTTGATATCGATGTACGGCGCGCATTCGAGAAAAAAGACAAGATTGGAACCGCCAATGCGCTTTTCACGTAACGCCTTTTCGCGCTCAGCACTCAACAGATCCGCGACCGGGTCATCGCGCCGTGCGAGGTTGATTGGCGCATCGGAGAAATGCGCGTAGCACTGAAGCACATCAATAGACCGGTCCAGGTTGAGCAGCGCGCTGCGTGTGAGTTGCGAGAGCGCGGTGTGGTTCTCAGCGGTTAACCCGTCTGGGTCGCGCCCGCCCAAGGCGATCGCGCCGATCAGGGTGCCGTGCGTGGTTAAGAAATGGTTCCCTATTCGACAACGCACGGTAAATGCTTCAGAAATGGGCGCAGACTTCCGCATAGGTCCTTTTCAGCTTGGTTGTCTTTGTTAAAATTAGTATATAAGTTTTTATATATCTTTTGTCAACTACGCACTGCTCGTAAACGTAAAGGTGGATATCCACGTCCCCACATTGATGATGACAATGGCGCCGACCACGGTACGGAACACCGGGCCAAAGACCCCTTCGCGCGGTATGAACATCCATGTCGCCGCGGCAACAACAACGGAAACGATCACCATCGCCAGCCCGCCCGGCCCATCCATAAAATTCACAAAGTCCTGCAGCCAACTCACAATGGTGTCAAAGCCCGCATTGCCGGTGGTACCAATATTGAAGCCTGCATAAGCGGCGAACGGCATCAATGAGGCCGTTATTGAAAATAAGCGCGCGCCTTTTTTCTTCATTCCACTTCCCTTCTTCGTTGATGTCGATCGTAATCCGTGGGTATAAACGTCAACCGTTTTGTTTTCCCGGCACTCCAATACGCCGTATGCCGCCGCAACACACGCCCCCATGCCAACAGCGCGCGCACATCGGTTTCGTGTATCGCATACATGCAAACGAAAAACACCACACCAAACAGCACACCGATGTACCACGGGAGAACAAAGACAAAGGCAACGGTTAAGAAAAGCCCACCACCAAACACCTTAGTCGGTAGACCGTAGGTCAGGTGCTCTTGCGAGAGCACTTGCACCTCGTCAACGCCATGATCGAGTTGTTCTTTTATTTCCATTATGTTTTTAAATTAATAACTCAATAAGACTTGATACACGATAGTATATAATATTTTATATATTTTTATAAATATCACAAAAAAACAAAAAAGCAAACATAAAAAAGAGGCTACAATATAACGGTGGGCGTTTTCTAAACATTGGGGGTTATTTCACACTCACGGCGACGACGTATCCATGATGATCACGGCATATTCCGGGCCGACATGGCGGGGCCCATTCGGGACAACTCGACAGAAAGGCCGACCGTTAGACGGCCCAGCACGGGCGAGGGACAAGGCTCCCCCCCAGTGAGGTGCGGTTAACGCACTACGTTATTGAGACGGTTTAAGCTGCGCCAACCCAAAAGGCGCGGTGTAGAGAAACAAATATGGAGGATATCTATGAAGCGTACGACGGCAACGGCGAAAGCAAAGCCCCGCAGAAAAACCGCAGCGTCGGAAAACGTCAAAAAGCCGGGCGAAAGAGTCATTCGCACCTACTCGATTCAACGCCAGCTCATTGAGGCGGCCGATGAGTTCGCCGCACGCGTCAAAGATGAAACGGGCATGAGTTGTGACCGATCAAAACTCGTCCAACTCTTTTTCGAAATGCTCGTTGAATATAACGACAACATAGAGCTTAGCAAGGTCAACAATCTGAGCTCGTTAAAAGAGAGCATCATATTAGGGCTACGTGAACGTTGAGGGCGCGCTTACGCGCACATGTTGTTTACCGTCCCACGACCAAAAGGTCTTACACCGTCCCTCATCGATTTCAGCCACTTCGACCACGCGCCGCCCAATGTTTCTGACTTTTTTGACTTGAATCACCACATTCACATTAGCACGGACTTCGGATTGTATGGCCGCAAACGGCCTCCCCTGCCCTGCGCTTGTGGCGAGGCTATCGAGTCGCACCAAGGCATCCACCGTGTTGTTAGCATGCAAGGTGGTCATGGTCCCGGAATGCCCCGTATTAATGGCCTTCAAAAACGTATCCGCCGATTCAGCGTCGCGAATTTCACCCAGAACAATCCGGTCGGGATTCATGCGTAATGCATTTTTCAACAGGTCGGCCATTGAGATCATCGTCCCGGCGCTGTTCACCCCGTAAGCGTGCGCGGCAGCCTCTGTGGTCACCACATGCGGTTTGTCGATTTGCAGTTCGCAGGTATCTTCGATGGTGATAATCCGCTCGCCGTCGGGGATGTAGTTCGCGAGCACATTCAGTAAGGTTGTTTTACCGGCGCCGCAGCTCCCCGATATCAAGATATTTTTCTCGCCCTCCACGGCGTCTTGAAAAAAATCCAGCATCTCAGGGCTGAAGGTACCGCTTTCCAACATATCCGCCGGCGTCAGCCGCACCTTCGGAAAAAGCCGGATCGTCATGCAATGGTCACGCGCCGCGTACGGCGCCAGCAACGCATTAACGCGCGCCCCGTCGGGGAGCCGCGCATCGAGCTTTGGCGCCATTTCCGGACTCACCTTCTGGTCTAGCGCGTTAGCCACTTGTTCAATGCAACTTCGTAATTCAAACGACGACGCCCAGCGCGTATCGACTTTTCGCTTATCGCCGTTCACCTCGATGTACACATCATCGTGGCCGTTGACCATGATTTCGGTCACGCCGTCCATGCTCAAATAGGGCTTAATCGGCGCGAGGTAATGATCGACCAGCGCCCATACATCAATTGCCGCCATTGGTTTTTCCTTGTTATCGATTCAATTATTCATCCGGGTAGGTGGACATCGCGCACATAACAAACGCCGCCCAAACCAGCAGAAACAACAGGCGACAGACCAGCTTTACCGGTATCCAAACCGTCAACCAACAGATTCGTGCCGTCCTGACCATGCCATCCTCCTAGGCAAAGTTTACGATCGTAAACTTTTCCATATTTTTTGTGTTAATTCTTTGCTCCAGCCCGTGGGAACGGCCGCTTTCCCGGTGGGTTGCACCGCCCTACTCCACTTCAGGCCTCGGCCTCCCCAAGCATCAACGGCACCTCACCGACGCGCTTCGGCACCCGCGGCAACGACCTCGTTTACCGCCGAGTTTTCCTACGCCTTCTCCAGTTAATCGCACAACAAACTCGCGTTCTCTCAACCCTGCCATGTCCCGCTAGAGCTTACGATCCTATACCCGGAGCAGCCTCCGTGGAAGAAAGTTTACGATCGTAAACTTCTCCACTTTTTTCGTGTTTATTTTTCGCATCAACCCGTGGGAACGGCCGCTTTCCCAGCTGCATGCGCCGCACCACCACGTCTAAGGGCACCGTCTCCGCCGCCATCATTCGCACATACCCAATGCGCTTCGGCATATTGGGCAACGGTGCGGTTTGGCGCCGGGTTCGCTGCCACTCCTTCTCCAGCTGATAGGTCAAACGTTTCACTTGATGGCGCACCTCACTGAATCCAGGCGCCCGGTACAATGTCCAGATGGCCTGCTTGACGCCCTCCTCCGTGCCGGTTTTTCTCACCGCCTGGCGTATGCGGTTATGCCATCCCTCGTAGCACGCGCGTGTCATGCGCCATGTAAAAACGGGTTTGCTTCGCCCCTCTCGTGTTAACTGGACAAGCTCGTAATCACCGCTCCACGTTAACCGATGATGGGCGTCCGTCACGCGAAAAAGCGTTTCCTCGTCGTGGACCAAACCGCTGCCTTCCGTCGCCAGCAGCCACCAACGAAAGGTGGCATGATCCTTCTTCGGGTACATCAACAAGTAAGCATTGGCGCGCCCTCTTCCCCGCGCATAACTGCGCTGGTTCTCATTGAAGTGAACACCATACTTGTCGGCAAATTTTTGCGCCAGCCGCGACGCGCGCGCCGCGTTCACTTCGCCGTGTGTATACCAGAGGTATCCGCCCCGCGCGACCAACTGCTGCATACGTTGCATGACGGCGGTCTTATAGCGGAAGACGTTTGGATTGAACATCCGCGTTATCCTGCGGGGACGCGCGCCTCGCTTTCCGCATACCGCGTCTCGCGTCCAGACCGCTCCGCTAACACGTTTTCCGCGGCATGACGCGCATCGGCCAATATCTCTTCGATGGCCGGCGCGAGGCTTCGTGTCATGTTAAGCCGCCCCAATCCGGCCTTATCCAGCAACGTTTTAACCGCTTCGTATTCGCGATAAAGCTCTTCATCAAGCCGGATTGAGATAGCGCGATTGCCACGCGTTGATTCGATAACGGCTTTTGTTTTGGCCACGAATGTATCCTCCTTGTCGATTTTTATTGGACATTTTATCGCTATCATAATGCGATTTACTGGTAATACGAATACCTGATTTTTTGATCAGATTCAATCGAAATTTTTTGAAATCGGATTCAAGGTTAATAATATGATACATATCTTCGGATTTTAATTTTTTGATCAAGGACTATTTATAGAGATTCCTTTTACCGCCAAAAAAGCCTAACATCATCTTCGCAAACGCTCCGTTTATGCCGTGACGGCATGGATACGGGAGCGGTTAGGCCCACCACGAACAACACCGTTGTTTTACGGGAGGCCTAACCAGCCTCCCAACACCGTTTGCCTGCGCTCTTAAGAGCCGCCAGGCTACCAACCTGGCAGGTGTCGCGGTTACCCACCGCAACACTGAGCGCGTGTCAAAGCGCAGTGCCTCGTAATTGAGCTCGCTGCGCTTATCGAGCGCTGGAGGCTGCAATGTCTCCTTCGACTCGATCAGCCTAACGGCTGAGATTGGGCGACGCGGAAACGGGCGCGTAGGTAACTACGCCAACCCTGTAGCGCGCGAAGAGGTGAAAATCCTCATTGAGGGGTGCTCGGAAGGGTACAACTCAATCCTGGCACGTGGGCTTCACGCACAGGCGGGAAACCTCTGTGAGCGGCTAAGGAGAAATCTGGCAACCGTGGTACTGCTTGGGGCAACCTGGGCAGATCGATGAATAGCTCAAGCGTGTAATTGCGGCCGAAGAGGTCGCATCCGGGTAAGAAAATTAAAGCCATCAGCGGCACTGAAGTTGCCGCTGACCGAACCTGGAAGCCGTCATTGTGAGTAAGGGAGATGCTTTGGAATCTCGGTCCCCCGAAAGCGGGCAACCGTGAGGTGTTACATCTAGCTTTGACGGTGAGGGAGTGGCGTTAATTTTCGACGCGCGTTGACTAACGCGGGAAGCCCTAAGTCCGTTGACCCGGCTGGTAACCGGTGAGGATAAGGGTGGGAGCAAGGTGAGTAGAGTAAAAAGCGTTTTGGCGATTCGGTCGAAGCCTTAACGCGAGCGAGACCACGGGCTGGTAACCCGCTCGCAACGCCTCGAAAGCTGTAGGCACGCTGCGAAAGCAGGCACCCGGTCGTTTGGAAAAACGGCCAAGCGGTTGGGCTTGGGAAACCGAGTCCAACCGCTAAACGGTGAACGAGGGGTGGTTCCCTCACTGGTCGTACTGTGGTGGTACGGTGGTTCATGTCATTAACGTTGATAAGAAAGGAGGATTGCATGCTGTAGACGACCCGTAAACCCGGTATGAGCGCGCGCTCGTGCTCTTGCCGGTCTGTGCCTTTCACGGAGACCCTTGTCCCCGTGAAGGGACTCGGGTCGCGTGACAGCGCATCCACGGCGATGACCGCTGTCATCGTCATTACCCCGCGCTCTGTATGGAGCGCGGGTTTCTAATGAACAGAGGAGAAAAAATACTTTACGATCGTAAAGTGCATCCAGCGTGACCGAAACATCGTCCGCGCCGGCAGTCTCAATCTAACGGTGTGCGCGCTGCGACACGTGTGAATCAACCGCCACGGCTAGCCTGCATCGCTCACACGGGCGTGTGAAGATCGCGCGGATCCCGCGAGCGTTGAAGGTCTAGGAATACAAATCCGCAAGATCGTACCACCGCACGGGATCGTTTTCAGAACAGGATGGGGGCTTGCGGCGACAGAAAACACGGCGACCGATCGTAGCGTTACGGGGGTTCGGGTAGCGAGCGACCTTTTGTTCAAGTTCCGCTTCGATTTGCGTCTTGGCGCGCACCGTGCCCCATTTGCACTCACCGAGATCAGTCCACCCATCACGGCGCCAGCCAACGACGTCGATTTGTGTGTGTTTGTCCCAATACTCCCCCATCTCGTAGGCGGTGCGAACTCCCTCGCGCGCGTAGACGGTGGGCAGTGCCTCGCGGCACAGCCGCTCAAAACACAGCCCAAAATACGCCTCGAGTACCGGTGCGATCAGCTCCTTATAGGCGAGTTCCGCGCCAAGCTTGGCCACCGTGCTCTCAATGGGAAAGACGAAACGAAACCAAAACCGCAATAGCGGTTCTTCGATCACGTAGCGCACCCGGCGCGGATTGGGCGTCGCGCCGGTAAGCGGATAGCGCTTGGCGACATAACCCAATTCAATAATGTGTTTTAGGTAGTAATTTAAATTGCGCGCGGCGATACCGCTCGTTGAAGCAATCGCTTGATGCGTGGCGTGACCGGTGGCGATCGCTAACAGGATAGCGTAGTAACGTTCCACGTCGCGCAGTTCCTCACGCAACAGGAAATCCGGCTCCCGATACATCGCGGAATAAGGATCGATGATTTGGTCAATGATGTTGCTTTCGATGGATGCGGACTGGCTAAAGAAGCGCAGGTATAGTGGGACGCCGCCGCAAATAAAATAGGCCTTGGCTTGATCCACCAGCGAGTAACCCGGATGAAACGCCGTCGCAGTCCGGTAATCGAACGGTCGCAATAGGATTTGGGCGGTACGCCGTCCAAAGAGCGGGCTTTTACTACCCAACACTTCGCGCTCCATAAAACCAAGGTACGAGCCGCACAGAATCAGCATCACTTCACCGCTCGTTCGCCAATGCAGGTCCCACATTTCCTGCAACACCGAGGGCAGCTCGGGACTGGCCTCGGCGGTCCATTGAAATTCGTCAAACACGAACACGAATTTTTTGTCGCGGGGCCGACGTTCGGTGATCGCCATCAGCACCTCACGCCACGTCTGTGCGGGAAACGTGGCCAATAGGGGTTCATTCATTTCCCGGGCGGCGATTTCCAAGAACTCGCGTCGTTGCAATTCAGCGGGCGCCTGCTTACCCAAGAAATACAACGCCGGCTTATTCTTGATAAATCGCAGAATCAATTCGCTCTTACCCACGCGGCGACGGCCGTAAACCGGGATAAACGCCGATTCCGCCGAGTCGTAGGCGCGGTCCAACACCGCCAGTTCCTGTTCGCGTCCAATAAATGACATATGATAATTATACTCGTCGAGTTACGACTCGTCGAGCTTATACTCGTCTTAAAGACCGTTGACGCAGCTTAAGTCACAGGAATCGCCTCGGCGGACGGGGAAGGCTAATCGGTGCGCTTGCTACGCAAAATCGACGGTACTCACAATTTGAGCCAATGTTCTTCGTGAAACACAGGAACCCTTGCTAAAATAATGGCTTTAATTCTCCGAGTTCTGAATTTCACGCTCTACGGAACAAGGCAGTACTGCAACGCGACACCCGTTCCGCTCTAACCCATCTTTAGCGATAAATATTCTCAATTTATCTATATATTTCATATAGTTATAAAGAATATTTCCAATTGGCAATTTTCAACAGTGCTCATCCACCAATCGCATCAGAACGCTCTTTAGATCCGCTTTAGTAGCGCCATTTTTCATAGCAATCGAGCACACCAACTCCCCTCCCCTCTTCCGTGTGATGGTTACCATCGGCTTACCCTCAACAGTTTTATACTCCGCGACGACATTTTGTTGCACCTTTGGGGTAACTATCGATTTCTTCAACTCGGCGAGCAGTTGCTTACCGTCCAATGGATTTTCATGCATGCTCTTGGCTTTCGCCAACACTCTCTCGCGGGTGTTTCGATTCTTTAACCACTTACTCAGCTCGCGATAGTGATTCTCCTTGATCTCGGTGACATCCCGATAGGCGTCCACAATCTCCTGTGGCATGTCCGCCAAAGCCAGAAACCGCGATAGCCAGGCCACGCTCACCTCCAACCTTTCCGCCATTTGTTTTTGGCTGGAGTAGTACAATTTTAACGCACCCTTATAATCCTTCGCTCGCTCATAATCTGAAATGTCCTCACGGGAGCGATTTTCAATATCTGAGATACGAAATGCCTCTTCATCATCCAAGTCCCTCACCTCGACAAGGAGCTTCCATCCTAGGTATTTCGCCGTCCAATGGCGACGCGCCCCACAAATCACTTCGTACTGGAAGGCGCCCTCCCCTTCTACGCGCCGTACGATGGCCGGGAACTGCTGGCGACCCATCGCCTTGAAGCTTTCGATCAGATCTTCGCAGCGCGTTTCGTTTAACAAGTCGTAGCGTCGATTATGGTGTGACCACATCCTGCAATCCGCCGGGTCGATCATGTACTGGACTTTCTTTATACGCTCCCCTTTCATCAATTCGCGCGTCTGCTGCATCCGATCATCGAGAATTCCGGGTACGGGCACTTTCCTGTTGCTCCCCTTCTCGCGTCCTTCGTGTATGCTCTTCTTCGCGGCTTCCGCCAATTTCTGATTCAAGTTCACCATGACACCCTCCTTCTAATGAATCTAAAGTAATCCCTCTGCTCGAAGTTTTCTGGCGTGACTTGGCCAGCTCTTACGTATCAGCAATTCGATTTCGCTGTTGAGCGTATCCAACACATTGAGGCAGCGCTTATGAACACGCGCCGATGTCGTCGGTCGATCGAGTTCGTAGACAGTTCGCTGTAGATTCCCGGCCGTGACGATCTCCGCCGATTCCTTGAATTTCGCCGTCAGCAAGGCGTTCCCTAATTCACTTTCGGACAGATCCACAAGCGCGGTTTGCGCGCTCTTATTCTCATCGAAGCGTGTAATGGCAATCTTCACGAACTTATAGTCAACGCTGCCCAACCGATTCTCAATCACACTCATGGTTTCGTAGAGCATGGTCAAGAACGAGATCGTTGAAGAGAAATCGTACATCGCCGGCGGCATCGGGATGATTAGCGCGTTGGCCGCATACATAACATTCAGCGAGATCATGCCCAAAGCGGGCGGGGGATCCAAAATGATAATTTGATAGCGGTGTGCGATGTCCTGAATGCCTTCGCGCAGCATCGAGAACGTCTCGGGCGTAACATTGTGCGCGAGCTCATATTCCGCTTGATACAAGCGCAAATTCGCGGGTAACAGATCGAGCCCATCCCAGTAGGTGGGCCGAATCGCGTAATCCAGGCTGTCTTCTTCATCACGTAAGAAGGGAAGCAGTGTGTGCTCTTCGTTTAAGTCATCATCAGGCAGAAACCCAAAGGTGCTCGTGGCGCTCGCCTGTGAGTCGCAATCGATAAGCAACACTCGGTAGCCCGCCCGCGCAAGGAATTCAGCCAGGTGCGTGGAGAGCGTAGACTTGGCAGACCCGCCTTTAAAATTTGAAACGGCCAGCACGATTGGCGTGTCTTCATCCGTCGTGGTAGGGCGGGTCCCAAAGACATCGCGCATTTTGTTTATCTGAGACAGCGTAAAGCCTAGACGACGTCCATTTGGACCTTTTTCGGGCGGTTCGAGGCGACCGTCTTCTTCAGCATCCCGTATCGCTTGGTGGGAACGACCTACCAGTTCCTCGGCCTCTTTCATGGAGTAGCGCTTAACGTCGAGCTTGACGTTATCCGGCGTGAAGTTATGCTCACGAAATGCGCGCCTTAACGCTTCGGCACGGTTCACTAATTCTTCGATTAGCTCAGTTCCCTTCGCCATTGCTTTCAACTCCTTCCCCGATTAACTTGAGCAAAATTATATAGACTTGCTATTTTTTATCAAGGGTGATAAAAGATGACGAATATTAACAAGTCAGCGCCCTAAAAAACGAGAGCGCCGGTACCATACGCATGAAACGTTGGCAGGAAACGATGCAAGGGTTACAGAAACGCGCGGCGCATGCCAGGAAGGTATGTGACGAGGCTGTCAGCTTACCCGACGAAATCCCGGATTCGGCCGGTGGCCAACCATCGCAAAAGCCAGTCCGTCTCAGTATCGAACAATTCCAGCGAAACCTGGTCGATCGCGAACTGGATGGCCGTTTCGAGTCTTGCTCTATTCGGCCAGGCTCGGAGTTCCCGACCTTCTTAACGCGTATCCCCATCTTTCTCCCGACGAAGCGAGGACGAAACAAGCAACCGCTTGATGTAGACAACGCGCTGACTTTCACAACTTCGTGGGGGAGGGGACGTAAGCACGGGCCGCCGTTGACGGTCTACGACGAAGATACACTCATCTCGCTCGCCCGCCTAAGAAAGACACGCCTGCAGGGGCAGGCCCATCACATGCCCATTCCTTTGTCCGCCGTGCAACCCTCACGGAACGCGAACAATGACATCGCTGTACACGTACTGACTTGCACGCTGTCCGATATTCAGTCCTTGTGCGACGATTCGACGGGGGGTACGAATATGCAACTGCGCCTGGCCAGCCTGAAACGGCTCGGCGCCACGGTGATCGAGCTGGACCGCCAGACCAAAGACAAAATCGGCTATCGCGGCACTCAGTTTAAGTTTCTCGATATCGCCTGGGATGTCTACGATAAAGAGGCCGTTTTGATTATTCAATTCTCACCGTTGATGGCCGCTTGGTTCGAACACGAATACACCTTCGTCGATTGGACCGTTCGACGCGAACTATCGGATACCGGCAAAGCCTTACACCGGTTCCTCTGCTCGCAACCCAAACACTACTCCATTCACGCCGTTAAGCTCCAGCAGACCATAGGCTACCAGCGTTCCTACAAGTATTTCATGAACGACCTACGCGCCACCCTAAATCGCTTAGCGGAAATCGGATGGTTGGAACACTGGGAGATCAACGGCACCGGCCGGAAGCAACCGCACAAGCTCGTCATATCGCGTTAATTCGTTTGTCGTCAGAGGAGGGCGGACTTACCTACGCGTCGCCATAACCGTTAATAAACGGACCAAACATTTTGTATCGCCGCAGTTGTGGCTAATCATTTTTAATGACCACGAGTGAATCGCCTCTAAGCACAAACACCCTTTAATTTCTCTTTTTTATAGAAATAACATAGAGTTAACCACATGATTGCCATTTGGAAATTGTTGATCCGCGCTATTCAGCGCGTCGTTAATGCACGGACTCAAGTTCGATATTAATGATCAACAATAGCGGCAAGACATAATGACACACTCGTTACTGTACAGACCGAATGACGTTTTCCGTATTTAATACAAAGGCAAACACATTATCCACAGCCTCCCGTTAATAAAAAGACTCTACACGTTAATCCGCGGACTGGATCTCGTTAGTATACAAACCGATGCTCCGTTACTGCTCGGACCCAAGCTCGTTATTACACAGACTAGAGCTGATCCACTACGCTATGTTTTACCTATGCTTTCAGTTAATTACATCCTCCGGCAAAGACCCGTAGTAATTTTTTAGTCTTTTATTATTAATCCTCATTTAGTTCCGCGTGAGTAGATCACGCGTTTCAATTCTTTTCTCACTTAGTAGATATCGTTTGCTAGCGTGGAAAACGACGTGATCACATCGTTCCACATCGGACTAGCTGTCTGACTAACGCGCTTAATATTTGAGGCACTATGGTTTGTGTCTTTCTTTTGTTTGTCGTTCACCACCAAGTTCGGAAGAAAGTCGAGAAGACGAAACCCGCGATAACTTCACCGTCATACGGGGTGAAGCCAAATCCGTGGTAACGAATGGCGGAGTGAAACGAACCTACCGCCTAGGCAATAGAATCGGTCATTGAGTCGGCGAAGAGTTTGATAAAGCCACCGAACAAAGCGTCAACGTCAATTCGCAAATAAAAGTGCTCTACCGTGCTCCAGACTACGAAACAGCAGAGTGGGGCGCACGGTTCAGCGGCACACAATTTAAACCGTCGCGCGTATGGTAAAAACAGAAATCGGCCACTACGGCGAAGAAAAATGGGGTGACACCCGCATGATGCATCAAGTCGAAGAACACATCATCGCGGAAAATAGATTACTTGCGTTAAAACCGTGTGTGGCGGTCGTTTACCAGCCAGGTAAGTTAGCTTCCATTTGTCGTACGAGTTGGGTGTCGGTGACGAAACAGTACACACCAAGAAGCTCTGATAAAAAGGAAACAGATACACCAGCGACCATGCCGAGAAACGGAATTGAGGCGACGCCATAATGTATAAATTTTCGCGAAAGTAGGGGAGGGCGGTTGGACATGGTTTCGATAGGACGCCGATGACTTAAAGCCATCGAACATAACGGTCGACCTCAGTACGGGCATTCAGGCCCCGACCATCGGGCATCCGCTACGCAGCGAAAGCGGAAGTTCACCCAGTGGGCAGTGTGGCGATGTAGCGAATGAGAGAAAATAGGAGTCCAAGGCAGGTCGGGCGCTGCGGGGACGTGCCCAGGCAGCGCCCTGGTTTTATATGCGCCTGACGAAACGAATCTCGTGCAGACGGGACCCATCCGCGCCATTTAAACTGACTGCGCCGCAACGCCAA
>CALZJI010000171.1 GCA_945787615.1 uncultured Chromatiaceae bacterium
AAATCTATGCGCGGTGACGTTTTAGCCTTAGCTGTCATGTCTCTCGTACGGTCCGCGGTAAACCGTGGAGCCGGGGATGGTTCGTATCGATTGGGTTCACCCGTATGTCTCGTCGAAAATAGGCCAGGAATGGATTCCTACGACGCACTGGCGCTTTCTCCGCAATCCAAAGATTCAGAAGCTAAGGGCCACGGAAAAAATAATTATCCAACCTTGCTTTTCTTTTCGCTCAGCTTCTGCGTTACGGCAAGTGTTGCATATTCCAATATGCGCCATTTTCCGCGCCTTGAATCTGAGCAAAAATACGGCGCAATCTTTGGATAATTATTATTTCCGTGGCCCTAATCAGCCGCTCTAGTGTAGTGTGGGTTCTAGCAAAATGCGCGGTCGCTGGAGCACTTGCACTATCTCAAACTCATCATCCGGATTTGGTGAACCTGGCGGGATCTCGTTAAATCGGGCGTTGACAGCGTAAAGCCGAGTTCCAAAACCGGTAACCGTTGTTGGAAAGCGCAAATCCGGATCGGTAATGATGTTTGTAATACGGCCACTCGTAAATCCGATTCCTAGACGCACGGACGCAATCTGATTAAGGAAATTCTGAACAACGTAGAGGGTGTGGCCTTTAAGCCAAATGCCGTCTCCGCCAACAAGAAGCGCGACGCCGCCAAGATCCACTCGTGTCGCATGACCGCTGTCGGGCTCAATGCGGTACATTTCACCCACAGCCGTGTTCATCACGAGAAGATAGTTGTCACGCGGGGTCGCTTCGATGCCATTGGCGTTGAAATCGCCGGGTATAAAAACAAAATCGCCTGTCAGTGGCACTTCCTCAATGGCGGATGGCTCGGGCAAACCCCCTCTTGCAGATAAGGGTAAACGGTAAAGAACCGGCCGGAACGAATCGGTGAAATAGGCGGCCGTACGGGTAATAACGACGTCATTTATAAACGTCGTAGAGGATTCCGTGAGCTGATAGATGGCTACGTCCTCACCGTTGGTGGCTTGGTAAACATAGGCCGTACCCAATGCGCCGCCTGCGGCAAAGATCAAGTGACTTCTCGGGTCAAAGGCCAATCCCACGGCTGTTCGATCCGCCCTCGGCGGAACAAGAGTATCGACTTCCCCGGTACGCAGGTTTGTTCGAAAGATCGCTCCGCCATTAAGCGCGCCTGAGTACGCCACTAGGCCGCGTCCGCTGGTGATCCCCTCAGGTTGGAAACCCGTGGGTAGCGCGATGACCGTTGGATAAGGCTGGCCATGAGCGACCATAAAGGAAAGCGGTGCAACTATAATAGCGAATATCAACGGCGATGAGCGACGAACGACGATCGATAGGAATTTTCTCATGTTTCATCTCCCTCTTCTGATAAACGTTCTTAAGTCGGTGGGCGAACTCAACGTTATCGTCCGCAGAAATCGAGTGTATCGCAGATTGTCTTGCGCAACAAAATCGCGGCGGGAAATCATCGAGTAGTACGAAGGTGTTGCAGGTTTCTTGACACAACACCCCACTTGCTAGCACGACTAATCAAACGGTTTCGAGGGGGAAATAAGGCGCGAATAGTGGCTCTGTATGCCTCCCAGCACATGGCCGATGCAAACCTCAAGGACGTTGCGGATTACTTGATTGCGTGTCGTCTCGGCTCAGTCAGTCAGTTTAACTACTCAACAGGTTAGCGCAATAAAGAGCGAGAAGCGGGGATTTCAACAAATAAATGATGAGGGGATTGAAAGTATCATGAAACAAGGGATTTAAACATCCAACTGTAATATTCAAGACCCCTATCTCACGGTCGCAATAAAAGGGGAAGTCGGGCGAAGCCAGTTTCGCTCCCGTAGGGTCGTATCTACCCTATGATTAGGCAAAATGAACCACTGATGAAGCAATAAGGTTTGCCACGTTTTATTATGTCAAAATAAGAGCGTAACAGCGTTTCTCTAATCCGTTATTTCAAACACCGTCGTCGTTCCACTAATTTCAAACGATACAACGAGTAGTGGATTGCCCGTCGGGCTGTCGCTCGCGGCCACAAAAGCCAAACCTTCTGGTGATAAATCGCCTGCCGCGGTTACCTGTGAAAAGTCGCGTGTGTTGATATACCGGATGAAAAACGGCTGTCGTGGCTCGGTTACATCGTAGATGGCTATGCCGCCAATTCTCTCCAACCCGATGAATGCATAAAAACGGCCATCAACTTCTCCAACGACTACGCCTTCGGGTTCCGGGCCTTTGTCGTCACTGCGATCGTCGAACGCATTGTCATCATCGGATGCGTTAAAGTTATCGGGTAGCACAGAGGCGGTGATTTGTTCCAGTTGATCGCCAGAATCGTAGACGAGCGTGCCATTAACGCGGCGGATAGAGAACGAGCGGGCGCCGAAGGAGAACAGGGCATCGGTGTCGCCGTCGTTATCCCGGTCGCCCAGCGTGTTTGTCGTTTTTAATCGTCCGAGATTCGATTCCAGTTGTAGCTCAGCGGCATTAGGGAATGCCGAGGGATCAAGGATCGCATCCTTTACCCGTGTTTCCTCATTGAAACCGGGCGTGCCTTCATATTCGCGAGCATCTCCCTCGTTAGCGAGGACGATATAGGGTACGCCACGGACACGGTAAGAGGCCAACGAATCGGGTTGGTACATGCCATAAACCGGCCAGTTACGCACTCTAATTGTGCCATCTTCGTTGCTCGCATCCAGTTTGTTACGCGGTTCCATATGCGATTTAAATCCCAGCCCGATTATGCGTATAACGCGCGCTTTCTGCACATCCACCAGGGCCAAACCGTTGTTTTCCTGTAACGTGATCAGGGCTTGCCATTGATTACCCCGCTTGAATGTCGTGATGTATTCAGGTTCGAGGTCCTGAGCCACAGTGGCATTAGGGCCGAAAATTCGGATACTGGATGGAAGACCTGCAGCGGTAAAACGAGTGAAATCCGCGGTTCGAACCCGGCTTGCGTTCATCTGCGAAGCGAGATTGTCAACATTGATACCGCGCATGTCAATGACGCTCACTGATCCCTCCGGATCGACCGTATAGTCATCGTTGGGTTCACCTTCATTAGCAACCAACACCCAGTTTCCGTCATCCGTGAAAATAACCATATCGGGAAGGGCGCCGACGGTTACGGCGGCCAACGGGTTGCCGGACGTGTCATAGAATACCGCTTTGCCCGGTAGTTGTTTGTTGTCATTTTCCACTGCGGCGACCACGATGCCCTTTTTAACGGCAACACTGTTTGCCTGTTTGCCTTCGCCGCTGACATCGATAGAGTCAACCAATGTAGGGTTACCCGGGAGCGAGTTGATACTCAGTATATCAATACCAGGAACCGTGGCATTCGCCACGAACAGCCGCTGGGATTCTGGGTCATGAGCGACAATTTCCGCAGCGCCCGCGTCAAAAAACCCCGTTTCGTAAGTGCCTACCGGCGTAATTTGAAAAGCGTTGGCGTTAACGCTTAACCCTGCCCACAGCAAACCTGCAATGGCCGCAGATCTATACACGCTCGGTGAATAGGTACGTATTGGTAAGATCGTTTTCATTGTGCCCCCCCAAAAATATTTCTACGTTGACCCGAATGCCCCTTATTTAACCCAAACTGTAGGGCGGGTTAGCGTTTTTTTTTTAACCCGCCAAGCGTTGCGTAGCAACTCAACTTGTTTTTAGATGAGTGCCTCTGCGAACCTGGTGGATTACCGCGCAAAAACACGCACCTAATCCACTACATGAATATTCTGGTTTAAGTCAGCGCTACTCCACTCTGACCCCAATGTTCTTGCGGGTTTATCCGCCGCCTCTTAGTAGCTAACGCCCCAAACGAAATATGTCGTCCATCAAGCTATGGACACAACACCTAAATGCGCTCCCAGTTGAAAAGGGACCAAGGCTTACCGTGACTATCCACAGCCAGGGTCCAGGTGTCAATCGGACAATCGCTGAATTTTGGGGTTAGAAAAGCTGACACTGAGACCCACAAATTCCGCACTCGAAAAAGGAACACCCATGCTCGGGTAGCCCGCGCCTTCGAACCGATGTAGCCTTAAGTCGTTGGCGAGTGGTAGTGACTAAGAGCCGAAAATAAAACGATAATACGCAGTTGATTCGCGTTCTACTCATCACGTTGTGACGGTACGTGACGAAAACCACCGTCGGATAACGGTGCGATGTTTGATCATAAAACGGACAATCCTAGGGGTTTTTTCTTTAGTCTATTTTGGCTTCCCTACGAAATCTGTGGGTGGATTCTAGTAGAAGAATGAAGTTATCCACAAGCCCACAGCGTTATGGCTCTCTAAATTTTAGAGATCTAATTTAAAGATCTAAAGCGTTTTGCGCGGCCTTTTAGCGTCATTTCCTATGCAACGTGATTTCGCAAATTAAACAATGGTGACTAAAATACTCTCTTTTACCACTTATTAAGACAGCCAAATACGCAGGAGTCGTTGGTTGGTTTACCCCGTGGGGTGAAAAAAAACCGGAACGCGTTCTTTCAAGCTGCTTCACAATAGTAGGAATTGAGCATTCCTCCGCGGCGTTATCAGGGCTCGCTTGAGTCGTTCGTGCAAAATAGCCCGCCGGGCGACGGCTAAAAAATGCGATAATTAATGCATACGCGAGATTTAGAAAGTCTTTTTGAAAAGGATGGGCAGAAGATCTGACCCGACGGATCGTTTGATTTAAATTTAAACCTGAAGGAAAAAAAATGGCAGAAGAAAAAGGGTTGAATAAACCCGTAAAGCTAAAAAATGAGCTGGCAGAGTTGCTGGGAGCAACAGAACTTCCGAGGACAGAAATTACAAAAAAACTATGGGAATATATTAAGACGAATAAACTCCAAACAAAGACTGAAAATGGAAAGCCTGAGAACGCGGGCAAGTTTATTGTGGCAGATGCTAAATTGCTCCCGATCTTCAAAAACACAAAATCCGAAAGCAAATCAGGCAAGGTCACTGACCTTACCAACCTGCAAGAAGGCCAGACGATCAACATGATGCAGATGGCCGCTATCGTCGGCGCAAACATAGAATAAGATTAAAGTGTCGGGGCCGTGTGTTGGGAAATCGTAAGCTAACTGAAAAAACACTAGTTTACGGTTTCGCAACCACTGGCATGAGTGTAAATTCGCACGCACAGGTGCCTGCTCTTGTCACATAACTGCTAGGGCTGAGATAGATCAGGTTTCTTCGAAGGGACCGATCACACGTAGTCCCGGC
>CALZJI010000172.1 GCA_945787615.1 uncultured Chromatiaceae bacterium
GACTGGAAGCGGGAAATTATTGGCTAGCGCGTGAACGCTGGGATCATGCGGTGGCGCATTGGAGCGTGGCAATTGAAGCCAAACCTACCTTGAGTCAACAACTATTTCCAGTGCTACTTGCCGTGGCTGAGAATGGAGCCACGTTACCTATATTAAAGCCGTTGATCGCTGATCCACCCCTTTGGTGGGGTGCTTTTTTTCATTACGCCATTGAGAATGCGATTCGATTGCAGACAATTCGCGAATTGTTTGCACTGCGCCGCGAGGCAACGTCCTCGATCTCGCTGGAAGAGCGGCGCCTGTACATTGAGCGGTTGAAAAGCGACGAGCAATGGGGTGAAGCCTACGTGGCATGGCTAAATAGCCTCACGCCCGAACAGCTACAACGTGTAGGCCCGCTTTTCAATGGTGGCTTCGAAGACGAGATTACCAATACCGGGTTCGATTGGCACATCATACCGTCACGGAATGTGTTGGTCGAGACGGCGCGAACCTACGGAATAGCGGGTGAGCGGGCGCTCCACCTGGTGTTTCGCGAAGAGCAGCTGCGTTCTCAGCATCTCTACCAGCCGCTATTGCTCGCTCCCGGAGGTTACCAATTGGTTGGTCGGGTGAGGCCGGACAGCCTACAGGGAGAGACAGGCGAACTGCGTTGGCAGATCGTTTGTCGAAACGGATCGGAACGCAGGCTTGCCGATAGCGAAAGATTTTTGGGGCTTGATCAGTGGCGGACATTCAACCTAGAGTTCGACGTGCCGGAAGACGATTGTTCAGCACAGGATCTGCAATTGGTGACCGCGGGCGTGTTGGCAGCGGAGCATGGGTTGCGGGGTGACATTTGGTTTGATGACCTTAGAATACATCGATTGGAAAAACACGGCGGGAGTTGAGTCGGGTATACTATTACGACGATCCGTTTTTATAATCCAGAATTATGCTTCTTCGCCAAGGTAACAAACAGTTGAAACAAGGGCCAGGGTTTATCTTATTGTTTTTTTTGGCGTTTTTTAATGGCTGCATTCCATTAGCCCAAGGTGCACCTCCCACCGGGGCATTAAAACAGCTCCAGGGTACTGTGTTGGTGGATCGTGGCCGCGGCTACGTTGTAGCGCACAATGGCGCGGCAATTCATGAGGGAGATCGGTTGCTACTGCTCGAGAGAGCGAGCGCCGCCTTGATTGGAGACAAGGGGTGCGTATATCGCCTCTTCGAAAATTCCATCTTTGTTGTTAATAGTGCTGCGAGGTGTGAACAGCGACTGAACGCCGTTGTCGGGACTTATCATTTGGCGCAAGCCATCGGTTTGGAAGAAAAAGACATAGTGACGGATGGCGTCACGGAGGGGGCTGGGGCTGGGGTTGGCGCAAGCGCTACGGAACCGGGCCGCGACGCCGTTACCGAGGAGAGCGATGCTCAGGGCGGGGAAGGAAAGGCTGAGACCGAGACCGTTGATAGGGAAACACCCGGTGATAGGGAAACACCCGGGCGCGCTCAAGAACCTGCGGTTGCGGGTGAAGAAGCGAGTGTTGATCCAACCGACACACAAGTCACGGCATCGGAGGCGCCCGTAATCACCCCACCCAAGACGACCCGCAAGTTTCCTGCTCTCAGTGAGATGACAATTGGGATATTGGCAGCAGCCGGAGCTGGTTTGCTAATCGTTGGCTTGGAAAGCAGCGGTGGTGGAGGCGGAAGCCCAGGCGCGGGAGGGCCTGCAATCAGTCCCCAGTAACTCACTCTACATGACCTCTCTAGTGTTAGTTTGCGTCCGCGCCGTGAAATGAATTGACTCAGCGACCGATGTAGTGATATGAACCGACCCGCCAATAGACAACGCCTACGTTTCGATATGTCAACCAGCGACTTAGGGCCGCGGAAAAAAATAATTGTCCAACCTCGCTTGTCTTTTCGCTCAGCTTCTGCGTTACGGCAAGTGTTGCATATCCCAATATGCGCCACTTGCCTCGCCTTGAATCTGCGCAAAAATCCGGCGCAATCTTTGGATAATTATTATTTTCCCCGGCCCTTAGCTCAAGTCGTTGAACGCTTTTTTCTCTCTAAGATTACCGATTGAGGCAACGGGTGAGGCTCTAACTCCTATGCGAGAGCAAGCGAGCGGTCAAAGCGTGCGGCTAGACAGACTTCGATATAGGCTGCTTTTGGCGATGCTCATTTTTGCGCCGCTTTTCTGGGGAGGGAATCGACCGCTACCGCTCGTTGGTTTAGAGCTGGCCGCGGTAGCGTTATTCGCTATTTTAGTATGGCAGCGAAGTTTTTACGATCAATTAAGCCCCACGATAAGATGGGCTATGGTTGGTTTAGTTGGCTTTCCGCTGATTTATCTAATTCCGATACCCGATTCCTTACATTCGCTTTTGCCCGGGCGGGAACTCTACCTTCAAGCCTTACAGCTGACAGTCGATGAACTAGGCTGGCGTAGCGCCGCGGTCTATCCGCATATCAGCGAGTACAGTTGGCTCGCGTTAATGCTACCGGTCGCGGTTTTTTTAACGACGATAACATTGCCGCAACATTTGGTACAACGCCTCGTTGTTGCTGTACTGATACTTGCGTTTTTTGAGGCGCTCTTGGGTTTAATCCAATACGGCGACGGCGCGGAGAGTGTGTTTCGTCTGGGGAATCCAAACTATCTTGATAGCGCCGTCGGTACCTATGCGAACCGCAATCATCTTTCCGGGTTTTTGGAAATGGCGCTTCCCGTGAGTTTGGGGCTATTGGCCGCTACGCTGGGGCGTCGTAAGGTACACAAAGGCACTTGGCGGAAACGGTTTGCGTTAGTCTCTAGTGTGAAGGCGAATATAGCCATCGTATACGGTTGCATTGCAGTGGTCATCCTATTGGGGCTGATATTCACTCGCTCACGTGCCGGTGTTGCTTTGGCAATGTTGGCGATTTTACTTGCCCTCGTTGCGTTTTCGCGCCGTTTAGGCGGCCGAAATGTTTTCGGTATCGTGGGCACGTTTTCGGCGGTTGCCATTGGCTTGGCGACCATGGTGGGTCTTGCGCCGGTATTACAACGATTTGCCAACCAAGACCCTCTTACAGACGTTCGCTGGAGCATGTTTTCTGGGAGTATCGAAGCAATTGGAACGTTCTTCCCATTGGGTAGCGGGCCCGGTACGTTTCCCTATGTCTATCCTCAATTCCAATCAACGTCTCTCTCGCAGTACTTTATAAACCACGCCCACAACGATTATCTGGAATGGTTGGTGGAAGGTGGGTTGTGGGCTGCGATGATGATAGCGTTTTTCGTTCTGATCTTTATATTACGCTGGCCAAGTCTTTGGGCGCGTGGAGAGTGGTCGACGTTTCGTTTTATTCAAGTTGGCGCAGGTATCGGGATCATATTGCTCATGTTGCACAGTTTGGTTGACTTCAACTTGCGGATACCTGCTAATGCGGTTTTCTTCGCGTTTTTGAGTGGCTTGTTTTTTTACCGTAGCCTGGCTAAACCAAATATCGAGACGCAAGTTGACACCGAGAGCGCCAGAGACGACGTTAAACACCCGGCTCGCGATGAGAAACTCGCGTCGATGCAGATGCCGCCGGAGAAAGTGACTAATCCGTTTGAGGA
>CALZJI010000173.1 GCA_945787615.1 uncultured Chromatiaceae bacterium
GGCGCCCGCCTGGCAAGGCGCGAAAACGCAGGAATATGCGCATATTTCAAGTTTTCGCAACGCAGCCAGGCGGGATGCATCGATGTTCAAAATGTGAAGTTATTTTTGCGCGAGTCCTAAGTCAATCCAAACGAAAGCCAATCTTTAACGTGACTTGGTAGTGAGCCACTTTCCCGTCCTCGATGTGCCCGCGGGTTTCCACCACCTCAAACCAGCCAAGCCGACGCAATGTTGTCGATGCACGAGAAATGGCGTTTTGAATCGCCGCGTCGCTGCTTTCCGGCGACGAACCCACTATCTCTACGACTTTATAAACGTGTTCACTCATGAGTTGCTCCTTGTTGTTGGTGTTGGTGTTGATGGTCTCGTGCGCTTCGCGTGTTTTTGCCAACATGCTTATGGTTGCACTTTTTAGGTGGCATTACCTGTAACGTAAGATCGAGCTGTATCGCGAAATCAAGCTATAGCCGCGTCTCGGTAGAGAGTATCGCGAGCAAGCTCGCTACTACTGGTGTTGCTTGAATGTTTATCTACATCGCTCACAGGACTGCTAACACTTTATCCTTGATGTTTAGAACGATTCCGCTCACCCCTAGACAGTTCCATGACGGCGTCAGATATCTCATTGAGTTGTGCTGACTCGTTAGCTTAGCGCAACCCCGCTCTTGAGAAACGGCTAATCCGCCAACGTTTTCGATACGATTTCGTAAACATCCCGACTCAACTGGGGCGTGTTCACAATAACCTCTAACTGTTCTTTCATCAAACTTTTCCGCTGCTCGTCATACTTCTTCCAGAGGTTGAACGCGCTCACTAAGCGTGCGGCCACTTGAGGATTAAAGGAATCAACAGCCAACACCTGTTCGGTGAGGAAACGGTAGCCGTCCCCACTTTGTTGATGGAAGTGTACCGGGTTGCCATGACAAAAGCTTCCGATAAGCGCTCTGGCCTTATTGGGATTCTTTATGTTAAAAACAGAATGGGTCGTCAGTTTCTTTACGTCGTCGAGGGTATCGGGTAACCAGGATAGCGCCTGCACCAACAGCCATTTGTCCATGACCAAGGCATCGTCCTGCCACTTCTCGTAAAATTGGTCGAGCGCTTGACGTCGTTCGTTGCTTTCGGTGTTGCTCAAACACTGCAATGCGGCTAGAACGTCAGTCATGTTAGCGGCGCGGTTGAACTGCTGCATACAACGTTGCCGGATCGCGTCGTCGTCTAACTCAATAAGGTAACTGAGGCATACGTTTTTCACACTGCGCCGCCCCATGGCTAATGAATCGGTGGTATAGGGCCCGTCGTCATCGTTTTCCTCGTATATCTCCATCAGCAATGGCATTAACTGTTTCGCCAGCTGACGACGCATGGCGCGACACGCTTCATGAATCGCTTTTGGGTCGATGACCTTCATAAACTCCGTTAAATACGCCTCATCCGGTAACGTCAGCGACTGAGCGAGAAAAGACTTTTCTAAGGTTCGATCGCGCAGTATTTCTTCAAATGCCTCGATGTAAGCGGTGCCTAGCACCGGCTTCACCCCTTGCTGAATTTGGCTCACAAAATCGAGAAGGGTATTGACTGCCAGCCGCTGGCCCGAATCCCAGCGGTTAAATTCGTCGCTGTCATGGGCCATAAGGAAGTAAAGATCATCGTCGCATAAATTTGCAGTGAGCTTTACCGGCGCCGAAAAACCGCGCAACAATGACGGTACGGGCCGCTGCGGGATGTTAACGAAGACGAAGCTTTCCTGTTGTTGACGCAACGACAATACCTTGGTCATCGCCGCAGCGTTTTGCTCACCTTCCAGTTGCAGCGCCACCTCCTGGCCCTCCTTATCCAACAGGGCCATCGCCACCGGAATGTGGAAAGGCTCTTTGTGCTGTTGACCCGGGGTTGCCGGGCACAATTGCTTTACCGTTAACGTATAGGTCTGGTTTTTGTCATCGTAATGGCCCAACACCTCCACCTCGGGAGAACCGGCCTGGCTGTACCATAACTTGAATTGAGAAAAGTCCTCGCCACTGGCGTCCGCTAACGCTTTGACGAAGTCATCGGTGGTCACCGCTTGGCCGTCATGGCGACTAAAATAAAGGTCGGTCCCTGCGCGAAACCGCTTTGGGCCCAGGATGTGGTAGAGCATACGGACCACCTCAGCCCCTTTGTTATAAACCGTCACCGTATAGAAGTTATTAATCTCCATATACGATGGGGGCCGCACGGGATGGGCCATCGGGCCGGCATCCTCTCGGAATTGGTGGGTACGTAATATATTCACATCTTGGATGCGCTTAACGCCACGGGAGAACATGTCCGCACTGAACTCTTGATCGCGAAAGACCGTAAAGCCTTCCTTCAAGCTGAGCTGAAACCAGTCTCGGCAGGTGACACGGTTGCCGGACCAGTTATGAAAATACTCGTGAGCGATCACCCCCTCGATGGCTTGGTAGTCGCGATCCGTTGCCGTGTCCGGGATGGCGAGGACGTATTTGGAATTAAAGACGTTTAGTCCTTTGTTCTCCATGGCGCCCATGTTGAAGTCATCCACGGCCACGACGTTATACACATCCAAGTCATACTCGCGGCCGTAGACTTCCTCGTCCCATGCCATGGCGCGCTTCAAGGAGGCCATCGCGTGCTCACACTTGTCGGCATTATGGTGCTGTACGTACATATTCAGCGCTACACGGCGACCGCCAGCGGTCAAAAACTCATCTGAAACACACGCTAAATCGCCTGCCACCAAGGCAAAAAGGTAGCTGGGTTTAGGGTGGGGGTCATGCCACGTCGCCCAATGCCGGTTTCCGGCGCTCTCACCCGTCGCCTGGAGGTTTCCGTTGGAAAGCAACACGGGGTACTTCGTTTTGTCCGCAACGATGGTCGTGGTATAGCGCGCCATGACGTCAGGGCGATCGATAGAATAGGTGATCTTGCGGAAGCCTTCCGCTTCGCATTGGGTACAAAAATTCCCTCCGGACGTGTAGAGCCCCATCAACGATGTGTTGTTCTGGGGTTGCAACGCCGTTTGCACCTCAAGAGAGAACGACGGGGGGACATTAGAAATCGTGAGTGCCTCGCTGGCCAATTGGTATTCTGATTCATCCAGGGGACGGCCATCCAAGGTTATTGTCGTTAAACTCATATCGTGCCCGTCTAAAACGAGCGGACGCGGCTCGTTATCCGGATTTCCCCGTTTTATCGATAGTCTCGCCCGAACCTGCGTGACGTCTTCACCCAGTTCAAAATGTAAATCGACTGTCTCAATAACATAGTCCGGCGAACTGTAATCCTTTAAAAAAATTGTTGGTCGCGCTTGTTGTCCGTGTTGATCCAATTGTGCGTTCGACATGAGTGGTATCCTTTTGACGCCTTAACTTCGTTTAACATTCTAGCCCGCGAGTACCCCTGCCTCGCCGGATCGCGCCGCTTTTCCGCGGCCATATCCCAATATAGTGTTAGAGGCCAACGGCACGAGTCCGTTTACTTAACGATGATGATGAAACGTGTTTTCGAGATTGTCACA
>CALZJI010000174.1 GCA_945787615.1 uncultured Chromatiaceae bacterium
AAACTTTCACCCAAAACGCGCCCCTCGCGGATAGACAAAGCCATTTCAACGATACCCATCGATGCCATTCAGCAGTTTCTAACGCCCGCCCGCGTCGTTACTAAAGAAGAATACGATCAGGCGCCGTATATTGTCGCATTCCAAGACGGGCGGGTAATAGCATCATCGACGAATAAGGCCTACGTCAGGGGCCTGTCCACAGAGGAAGCGGTAAGCCGCTATAGCATCGTACGTTTAGGCAAGCCCTATCGCAACCCTGATGCAAAAAAAGATAACATTTTGGGCTATGAGACCATTGAAGTCGCCAATGCGAACCTGATGCG
>CALZJI010000175.1 GCA_945787615.1 uncultured Chromatiaceae bacterium
CGTACAAAACCTCCCATTGCTTAGCATGGCTAACGTTGAGTACATTGGAGGAAGCGTATCGCGTGCTACATTCGCGAAGGACGTCGTCAACAGAGAACCCGTGGATTCTATTACGAATATAAGCAGAAAATTGTTGTTTGTGTTCTATTTCACGGAGTTAAAGGGCATGATGGGCGAAACAGTGGTCCATCGTTGGGAGCGTCACGGCGAACTCGTCAGAGAAGTGTGCTTCCAAATAGGCGGACCGCGTTGGAGAATCTGGTCCAGCGAGGCAATACACCCAGATTCACACGGAGACTGGAAAGTGTCGGTGCTGGATACCCGCGGACGGC
>CALZJI010000176.1 GCA_945787615.1 uncultured Chromatiaceae bacterium
AGGGCCGCGGAAATTAATAATTGTCCAAAGATTGCGCCGGATTTTGGCTCAGATTCAAGGCACGGCAAGGGGCGCATAATCCCTTTATGTAACCTTTGCCGCAACACAGAAGCTGGGCCAAAAGACAAGCAAAATTGGATGATTATTTGTTTCCGCGACCCTAAGGCAAAGCATGTAGCCGTTACCGACGGATGCGCTGACCAATAGCCATTGTTAAACCACAAAACAGTCGGGAGCGATTTTGCACGTCACGCAGTGACGGTCCGTTTGCGAGAGTAGTGGTTTTAGGCCCGCGGAAAATAATAATTATCCAAAGGTTGCGCCGGATTTTTGCTCAGATTCAAGGCGCGGCACGTGGCGCATATTGGAATATGCAACACTTGCCGTAACGCAGAAGCTGAGCAAAAAGACACGCAAGGTCGGATAATTAATATTTTCCGTGGCCCTTATTCTCCGCACAAGCTTCGCGCATCCTTGTGAGAAATGCCGGCTTGTTACAAAAACTTGATCGGCATCACGTCGCACCGTTAGAATCCTATAGATTTAAACGATCAAACCGCTTTCCATTAAGACCTCACTTCTATGAAATTCACCCGCCGACGCGATACGGCCACGAGGAATACCGGTTATGAGATTTACGTCGACAAAAAAACGGCTAAGCCATTTACTTCTAACGTTTTTATGCCTCTTATTCTTCGGGGCCGATGCCAAAGATCTGAGATCCGGGACGTTAGGGTCCTCGGCGACTGACGAAAGTGAAGACGAACGAGCCGTCGTTAACGGCTACCAAGGACTCATCGACAAGCTTAACGAACGCGGTTCAGTACGCGTAATCGTGGGTTTACGTGATTCGGCAAACCCCCGTTGGAAGGCAAAGCCCGAAGGTAAACTTACCAATCCTAGAGCTATCGAGGCCCAACGCAAAATAATCGAGCGCCTGCAGTCGCGGTTATCCGACAAGTTGCCTATAGCCATGCTGGCAAAGGTCAAGCGTTTCAAGCATATCCCTTACCTCGCATTAGAGGTCGACACAATCGCTCTTGAACAACTCGCACGTCTCCCAGAGGTCGTCACTGTCGCAGAAGACCGTCTCTTAAGTCTAGAACTGGCCGCCAGCGTCCCTTTGGTCGGCGCAGAGGCGGCCTTCAGCTACGGCTATTCCGGAACCGGCCAAACGGTGGCCGTGCTTGATACGGGCGTCGACAGCAACCACCCGTTTCTCTCTGGCAAAGTGGTCAACGAAGCGTGCTTTTCCACTACCCGTGGTTTTGGAAATACTTCCAGCTTGTGCCCTAACGGAACCGATCATCAAACCGGGCCTGGTGCGGGGATTCATTGCACGGGGCTCAGCGGATGCGGTCACGGCACGCATGTCGCTGGCATTGCCGTGGGGCGCGGCAGCAGTTTTTCAGGCGTAGCGAAAGATGCCAAACTCATCGCGATACAGGTCTTTTCTCGAGTCGAAGACCCCAATATCTGCGGGCCCTCTGCATGTTTGATGGCCTTTACCTCTGACGTTATCCAAGCTCTAGAACACGTATACAGCCTGCGCAATACCCACGCTATTGCTGCCGCCAACCTTAGCATCGGCGGCGATGCCTATACAAGCACGACTGCGTGCGATGCGGACAATACCGCGACCAAGGCTGCCATTGACAATCTCCGCTCTGCGGGGATCGGCACCGTAATCGCCGCCGGTAATGGCGCGAGAACCAATGCCATCTCGGCACCAGCTTGTATCTCCTCCGCTGTGAGCGTCGGCGCCACGACCAAATCCGATAGCGTCGCCGGTTACGCCAACAGCGCCTCGTGGTTGTCTCTACTTGCTCCGGGCTCTTCAATCCGATCCGCTATCCCCGGCGGGGGATTCGCTTCCATTAGCGGCACGTCAATGGCGGCGCCCCACGTAAGCGGCGCATGGGCGATTCTTAAATCTAAGAAACCGGATGCTACGGTCGACGCGCTCATCGCGGACCTCACTAATACCGGAACCCCCGTCACCGACGGGCGCAACGGCTTAACCAAAGCGCGCATTCGGATCGATAGCGCGCTCGGTACAACGCCATTGCGGATAAGCACGGCTGACTTCCCGGACGGAAGCGTAAGCGCGTTCTACGGCGTAACGCTTGGCGCTGTAGGCGGTACGCCACCTTATTCGTGGTCACTCACCAGTGGGAATCTTCCAGATGGACTTATGTTGGATGACGTGAATGGCATCATTAGCGGCACACCTATCGTTTCGGGTACCTTCGAGTTTGTACTCCAGGTACTCGACACCGACAGCGCGGCCTATGTGGCACGTGCCAGTATAACGATCCATCGCCACCAGTTGATTATTGATAACCGGGATGCGAACACGACCAATACGGGGATATGGCAGCTTTCCGGAGGTCTTGATCCCTGGGCGGATGATTCCGTTTACAATAATAGCGGGTCGACTTTTCGGTGGCTGCCGAATCTTCCCGAATCGGGCCAATACGAGGTCTACGCCTGGTGGACCTATCACAACAATCGATCCGTGAACGTTCCTTATCGTATTCAGCATACTGACGGTGTCGATACCGTGCTCGTTAACCAACGTGACGCCGCTCTTGGCGGCCAGTGGTATTTCCTTGGAAATTATACTTTTAGTTCAGGAACGGGTGGTTATATCGAAGTCTCAAGCGAAAATGGGCAAGCATCGGCCGATGCCGTGAAGCTAGTCAATCGAACTGAACCGAATATTGAAGATGTAGCGTTACCCCAAATCAGCCCGCCGGGCGGCGTCTTTTCTACCCCTGTTAGCGTGAGTATAGAGACCTCAACACCCGGCGCGCGGATATATTACACTTTAGATGACACTGAGCCCACCGCCAACTCAATTGAATACGTCGCGCCCTTTACACTCAGTGGCAGCGCTACCATTAGAGCCATAGGCGTCCTTGAGGATTATAACGATAGCCAAGTTGTCAGCGCCGAATTCTCGTTCGACATTCAAGATGTTGAAGTCATCGTCGACAATCAGGATGCCAACACCCGGCGAACGGGAACATGGAGCATATCAAGCGGTCGCGATCCCTGGGCTGGTCAATCCTTATATAGCAACGGAGGATCCTCCTTTCGTTGGCTTCCCGAGCTACCTGTAGCTGAACAATACAACGTCTATGTATGGTGGACCTACCACGCGAACCGTTCCGTTGAAGTCCCATACCGTGTCGGCCATGCCAACGGTATCGATACAATTATCGTCAACCAGCACGACGTAAGCCTAGGTGGCCAGTGGATCTTTCTCGGTACCTACAGCTTCGATTCCGCAGGAGGCTACATTGAGGTCTCCAGCGAAAACGGTCAGGCCTCCGCCGATGCTGTGAAGTTCGTAAAGTGACCGGTTTGTCTGACGATCGCCAGCGTTGTTAAGAAGGAAAATCAATTGCCTTCTTGCTTCCACCCTAGGCATCGGAAAAGATCTATTTCGACCGGCGGCCTGTTTCTCCTTTGCGTTCACTCCGCGTGGCTGTGTTTACCCTAACGTTGCAAAAATAATTGACTCGGAACCGCATTACTTCTTTTATAGCGGCCTATAAGGGCCGCGGAAAAAAATAATTATCCAACCTTGCTTGTCTTTTTGCTCAGCTTCTGCGTTACGGCAACTGTTGCATATTTCTATATGCGCCACTTGCCGCGCCTTGAGTCTGAGCAAAAATCCGGCGCAATTTTTGGATAATTATTTTCGGCTATATCCGACTTTCGCAAAAGGAAAAATGGCCTTTGCACCTTACATATATGCATATTCCGTTACTGCGCAATGTGCAAAAAACCGGAGGGATATGCGCATAAACTCTATTTAGTACGATAGGTTAGGTGCGCGGCCTCCGTGTGGATAAAGCGTG
>CALZJI010000177.1 GCA_945787615.1 uncultured Chromatiaceae bacterium
TAGTCTTAGTCTTAGTTCCCATTTCCAAACGCCAATGGCCGCGTGATTTACGAATTTGCACCATACGCGCTCGTCTTGCCGAGAAATGCGGGCTAAATCAACAGCACAAACTGTTCTAACATCTTGCGGACCTTTTCCATCCCTTGATTCAAGGTGTCTTCAATATCTTCCATTTTAATTACGGCGGAGCCACCCCGGCCGGCGGCCCAATTGGCAACCACTGCGCAGGCGGCGTAGTTTAGGCCAAGCTCTCGCGCTAAAGCCGCCTCCGGCATGCCTGTCATACCGACCATGGTGCAGCCGTCTTTCTCCATCCGGTCAATCTCGGCAGCCGTTTCCAGGCGAGGACCTTGCGTTGCACCGTACACCCCGTTAGGGCAGACATCGAGGTTCGCACCGGTGCAGGCGTTAATTAACAGCGCGCGCATCGTGTCGTCATAAGGATGGGAAAAGTCGATGTGGGTCACTCGCGTCAAGTTCTCTTCAAAGAACGTGCTCACCCGCGACCACGTATAGTCGATCAATTGGTGGGGTATGGCTAAGCTTGCGGGATTTAACACGGGGTGAATACCGCCTACGGAGGCAATAGCGATGACGTTTTGAGCGCCCGTCTGCTGTATGGCGCAAATATTCGCCCGGTAGTTGATTTTATGGGGCGGAATAGTATGACCCGCACCATGCCTTGGCAAAAAAATCACGTCTTTACCGCTTAATACGCCGTAAATTACGGGACCAGAGGGTTCACCATAGGGGGTATGGATGACCTCACGCCGGGTGATCTGCAGATTGGCCAATGAGGCGAGGCCGGTTCCGCCAATGATCGCTAATTCAGCCATTGTCCTTCACCGCGTAAATACCCGGCACGTTGCGAAGGTATTCCTTGTAATCCATACCGAAACCAAACACATACCGGTCCTCCACTTCTAATCCGACAAAATCCGCTTTCGTCGCTTTTTCCCGACCATGCATTTTCTCCAACAAGACCACACTAAAGACCTCTCGGGCGCCGGCGTCGCGGCAATCGTCAACGATCGCCTTCAGGGTGTGGCCTTCGTCCAAGATGTCATCAACGAGCATGACCACACGATCCTGTAAACTCACGTGGGGCCGCACCAACCATTGAATGTCTCCGCCTGAGGTTGCCCCGCGATAACGGGTCGCGTGGATGTAATCAAGTTGCATGGGAAAGTCCAGCCGCGTCACTAAAAAGCTCACGGGAATAAGCCCGCCGTTCATCACGCACAGGACAATAGGATTTTTCATCGACAAACGTGA
>CALZJI010000178.1 GCA_945787615.1 uncultured Chromatiaceae bacterium
AGATTATCTGTAATATTGCATACACGCTAAACGGCCTTAGTTTTAGCCGCGCGTCTTTCTTTTAAACGTTTCAGGCGGGGGCTCTCGATCCATCGGCGCACGATCAAGATTCTTGCGCCGTTCTTACGCTCCTCGCAGAGGGGGCAAGTGAGATACCCGAGATAGAGCTCTTTAGGAAGATGACCCTTGTCGACCATTTCCATTTGCATTTCACCTAGGGTTTTGCGAACAGTGCCGATATCGCCATGATGGAGCTTGGCGTGGACATTAAACGGTCTTGGGAGGTAGCTAAGATGGCGCGAGGGGGATTCCGTGTCCTCCAATAGCCGCATCATTTTACCGCGCAACATTCCCAATTGAGTCAGTACAAACCCTGGCCAACGTTCCTTCAACTCAAGATTGGCGACTTCCTGGCGCTGTTTTTTCCTTTGTAGGTCGTAAGCGATGGGCATGTGAATGAACGTCGGGATGGATAACGTCAACACGCAATGGCGGCCGAGATCAATATCCTGTCCATCCCAGTTGGGGTAACTGTCAGGACAATCGCACGTTGCTTCCGATGCTGTTGGTTCGGAAGTCTCCGATAATTCGTTTGGCGCGTTGGTTACTTCGTCCATGGCCGTTTCCTATGTTTGCGGAAGGTTAGTACGATATTCAGCATATAGATCCACAGCCCTATTCCCATGATGGTAGAGGTAATTGCGATAATCGGGCTGGCAATACCATGAACCGCGCCTATGTCGGGTGATTGTTCCAACAATAAGAACCCTTCCCAGATACCGAAGAATAATAATGTGACGTAGAAACCATAAATTCCTATGGTCGTCCACCAAAACGAATATTTCGCCATCCGCTTTGAGTGCAGGCGCCTGCCGGTTATCTTGGTGATCATATAGTATGAAGCCGCCATGCACAGGATCGTTACCCCGCCGATTAAATTGATATGGGCGTGTGCTAGCGGGTCGATCATGTGCCCCGGGCCCCCGTAAGGGCTACCCACGGAATCAAGCCATGCACGTATAGGCGGGACAACCTGAAGTACGCCGTGGATCGAGCCGATAAAAAACGCTATGACGGAGGCTACAAGAAATTTAATTAAATAGTCGTGTTCTGGCTCGGGTTGCATAGGCCGTATAAGAGGTTAACTCATGGATAAGGGCCACGGAAAAAAACAATTATCCAACCTTGCTTGTCTTTTCACTCAGCTTCTGCGTTACGGCAAGTGTTACATATACCCGCGGCGTTTGAGATTTAGGTGTCAATAGCACGCCCTATTCATTCCATGCCTACGTTGAAATTCCTCGCAATAGTCCGGCTATTACTCGTCATTTCGCCTTGCCACGAAATGAATAGGGCGCACTCTTAACACCTAAATCTCAAACGCCACGGGTATATTTCAATATGCGCCACTTGCCGCGCCTTGAATCTGAGCAAAAATCCGGCGCAATTATTGGATAGTTATTATTTTCCGCGGCCCTAAGAAATTTAGTCACTGACGGGGGTATCCCGGGGTAGACGGAAAACCACTTCTGAGTGAAATTCCAACCCGTTTGTTTCGTTGTAAATGTAGATTCTTCGTTATTTAATTATTGTTTTGCTGTTAATGCAATTCCTCATTCAATGAAATGAGGCGCGGTATCATATACTTTCCACCAGGTGCGGGTCAAAACGTGCTGCCTGTGTCTGGCTAGAGCTGTTTTCGCTTCATCGATATAGAATCAGTCCGACGCATGTACAGGGATAGTCTGTTGGTGCAAGGGGAATTCCAATAATTTTTCTTCTTCGCCATGCTGTATTTTGACTTCCAAAACATCGGTCTTTGGGTCTCGTACGGCGATTGCGCGGCGGTACGCCCCCGTGTGTCCGTCTTGAATCGCTTGATTCCACTTACCGGTGTTCCGAATTTGGAGTGAGACAATGAGGTCATTAACCGGTTGACGTTTGCCTCGCGATGCAATGACGATAATCTCGTTCATACCCCGGATGGCAAACGGTGGGCGTGTTTCTACGCCAATCCGCATGTCTTTCCATGTTTGCTCAGGCATTCTCGGGATCTCTTCACCGCTGCAGGATACGAGCAGGAAAGACAACGCCAAGGTAAGTTGTGTCGCTACGCGTAAGTTCAACTGCCGCTCCCCTTTGCGTTTTCATCCAAGTAAGCGGTCAGCTGCTCTATTTGCAATGGAGACATTGCCTCGTATCCCTTCATGGTCCGATGGTTGTGCATGCGTAAAACGATATTCTTCCATTCGCCGGGTGCGTGACTCGACGGTGATGGCGGTCCGTGGCATTGGCTACAGAATTTTTTTAGCAGCGCGCGTCCCTGAGGTTCCTGGTCGGTAAGCGGGTCGCCCGGTTCGCTGTTATCGGCGATGCCCTGGTTCATAGCGAGTAGCAGCAAAATCACCCCGTACCGTCGCCAGTTTACAGCGCGCGGCGCTATTCGAGCCACTTAGTGCTCCTTTTTGGCTTTTTCAGCGTCTTCTTTTTTCTTTCGTCGAATGTAGCGATAATCGACTAAATAGTAAATCAGCGCGCTCATGGAGATTACCCAGAGAGCACCCCCCGGGATGCCCCAATCGAACCATTCGCGCTCAAAACCGGGCCGGTTACCCCAGAACGGAAACGTTAAGCCGATGGCAACCAATAACAAAACGAAGAAGACGGCGATAAACCAATACGGAATGCTTTGTCGAGTGTCTTCCATGTGTTCGACCATTTCCCAGTCTTCGAGTCCTCGCTTCTCCATCCGTTCCGCTTCACTGGCGTAGCCCATGTGGTCTTTCGGTTTCTCGCCCCATGATAAGTCATCCACTTCGGAAGGTAGTGGCTTTGTTTCATTATCCTGATCGCTCATAATCTCGGTCTCAATTAGTAAGGTGTACTAAGCGAAAACTATCCTCCCAGCCGTCATTACTTTGAACGCGTACTGAGAACGCGTGCAGTCCGGCTGTTAGGTTCTCTTCGTTAATATGTAAATGGACATCGTTTCGTCCCACCGACTCAAAATCCACGTGCTGGGACGACAATGCGTAGGCTTCGGGCGCTAAGCCATCGATCTCCACCTTAAACGATGCGGGTCCGTAGACCTTGTTGGCGACGTTGATTTGGTATCCTTGGATAGCTTTGTTGTTGCGCGTGTCGTCTTTGTAGACAGTAAGGTGGTAGGGGTCATACGTGGCCAGTCCCCACGTAAACAAGCCGACGGCGAATAAGAAAACCGGGGCAACAAACGTCAGCCGTTGCAAGGCAGAGACTAAGTTGGTGTTCTCGGTTTTCCCGTTACGCTTTCGCGGCCCAAATTCAAACCGCAATAGGCCGCGCTCGCCTTTCTTTTCGTGAAGCGAATCGCAGACGGTAATGCATTCCCCACAGTTTATGCAGCTGTCATACGTACTGGTATTACGCGGATCGATATCGACGGAACAGGTTGTGACGCAGAAATTACACTTTGCGCATTCGTCGGACCGCGTCGCATCGTAGCTGACGTGGAGTGTGTCTTTGGTTTTAAAAAGGAATTGCCACATACGATAGACACACATGTAACGGCAAACGAAATGACGAACAACCGCAAAATTAACCAAGAAAATGAACGTAAATACGGTGTAAATCCAATGCAGAGAACCGGCGAGTCTGGCGTCTTCCTGAAACGTCATGAAGGACCACACAGCACCGGGAGGGAAGAAATAGAGCAACGGGATGAGGGCGGCGAACATCGAAGCCAGTAGCAACTTGATACCGAGAAATAACCAGTTTGACGCCTTGTTTTTACCCGTTGCGACTTGGGCGCCCTGTTCGTCGCCCCAGTCGATGACGGCGCGTTTGCCCAAGTGTTTCTTAGTGACGCTATTGGCCCACGTCGATAAAGTGTTTTGAGGGCAGGCCCAGCCACAGAACACGGTCCCGAGGGTCGAGTACATCATCACGAGCATGCACGCAACCGCTAACCAGAGCCCAAAGACGAGAAAAAAATCCGAGAACCAGATTTGCCGGCCGAGTACGATGAAACCGGCCGAGACATCGATACGAAACAGTCCCGTGACGGGTATCAGTATTGCTAATACAATCACCCCGATGCGAGTGCCGCGGAGTTTCCAATCCAGTCCTCTCGCTCGTGCCCGGCTTCCGCTAGAAATTATAGGTATTTTCGCTAGAGCTTCATTTGCGCGCATAACCACTCCCTCAATCTGGGTAATATACCACAGCGCGTTCGTAATTGTTTAGCGCAAAACATATTGACGAAGCGTACGGTTATGAGTTTCTAGTATAAAAAACGCTAAAGTATTAAGGGGTTATTCTGGACGTATTCTACTTTTATCCGTCATAATAAGCCGATAACAACTTTTTCTAAGAAAACGACAGCACTACTTGCCAGATACTTTTGCCTCACCATTTCCGCGGGGATCACTCGCTGCTAAAACCTTTCCCGATCTTTTGTTCCACAAGATGGCTTGCATGTTCCCGTAGCGGCGCTTACGCGGTGTTAGACCGTGGCCGAGGGCTTGGAGTTTCGTTTGCTGTTCCTCTGAAAACGCACCTTCCTCATACTGGATGGCATCGGGTAAGAATTGATGATGGAAGCGTGGGCGCTGCACCCATTCCGCCGGGGTTTTATTCTCGGCGAAATCTAAAATGGCGAGCAGCACCATGGTGATTATCCGGCTCCCCCCCGGTGTGCCCAGAATCGCAACTCTGTCTTCCGTTTCGAGAAATGTCGGAGACATACTGGAAAGGGGACGCTTGCCCGGGGCAATGGCATTGGCTTGGTCGCCGATGAGGCCGTATGCATTGGGCACGCCCGGCTTAAGGGAAAAGTCATCCATCTCGTCATTAAGCAATACGCCGGTGCCGGGTGGAACGAATGCGGAGCCGAACGGCAAATTGATGGATAGCGTCGCCGCCACGCGATTTCCTTCTTTGTCGAGGACAGAAAAGTGCGTCGTATCGGTGCCAAGCGCCTCTTGCGGTGCGCCCGGTAACGAGGCGCTAGGCGTGGCACGGTCAAAGCGAATGGAGGCCCGAAGGCCGCTACCGTATAAGGGGTGGATTAGCTGTTGCACGGGGATTTGCACGAAATCGGGATCGCCAAGGTATTCAGCCCGGTCACGATAGGCGCGGCGCATCGCTTCGACGACCAGATGGGTGCGGGTTGTTGTATCGACTTGTGAAAGCTCTAAGCCTTCGAGAATATTTAAAATCGTGGCGAGGGCAACACCGCCCGAAGAGGGTGGCGACGCGGAGGTGATCGCAATGCCGCGATACTCGCTTTTAATTGGTTCGCGCTCCACAATCGAGTACGTGGCCAAGTCTTCGAGGGTCCAGATGCCGCCTGCCGCACGTACCCCATCGACTAATTTTTGTGCGGTTCCGCCCTTATAGAAACCGTCAAATCCTTCGCCCAAGCTTTCCAGCGTACCGGCTAAATCGGGTTGTTTAACGTTAAAGCCGACATCGGGGACTTCGTTATCGTCGAGGAAGATGTGTGCCGCGTGCGGAGATTGGCGCAGCGCCTCCAAACGCCATTTCGCCATTGCGCGATAACGTTCATCGACTTCAAAGCCTTGGCGGGCATAGCGGATCGCCGGCGCGAGCGCCTGCTGTAGGGGTAGCTTTCCGTATTGGGTCGCCAGGTGAACGATGGTGGCTGGGATGCCGGGGATTCCGGCTGCCAACGGGCCGTCCCAGGATAAACGTTTTACGACGTCGCCGTTTTCGTCCAAGTACATGTCGCGATGCGCTGCATTGGGCGCTTTCTCGCGCCCGTCGATCATGATATCGACATCGTCTTTTTCCCGGTGGAGAAGGAAAAATCCACCACCACCGAGTCCAGAGCCAGTGGGTTCGACCACGGCTAGTGCGGCGGTCACTGCCACGGCGGCGTCAAAGGCGTTACCGCCGGCCGCCATAATGTCGTGGCCCGCTTCGGTTGCAAGCGGATGGGCGCTGGCGATAGCCGCCGCCGATGGTGCGGATGCGGCGAGGGCGAGATTACTGCTGGTTGCAACCCAGAGTCCAATAATGGCCAGCGTGTAAAGACGTTTTCTAACGCACGAAAGCAGCGCTGCACAATAGTTACTTGTTATTGGTGCCACATTAGTATCCTGTTTGTCGTATTGAATCGGTTGAGAAAACTGTACGGTGCCGAGTTTAGGGCCACGGAAAAAATAATTATCCAACCTTGCTTGTCTTTTTGCTCGGCTTCTGCGTTACGGCAAGTGTTACATATTTCAATATGCGCCACTTGCCGCGCCTTGAATCTGAGCAAAAATCCAGCGCAATTTTTGGATAATCATTATTTTCCACGGCCCTTAACTTCCCTCCGCCGTGAGGTGGAGATATTTTTGATACAGGGCGTCATGGTCTTCCTCATGTTCCGGGTCCTTGGGGATACAATCCACCGGGCAAACTTCGACACATTGTGGGGTGTCGTAGTGCCCGATACACTCGGTGCATTTCCCAGGGTCAATCTCATAGATCTCTTCTCCTTGTGAAATGGCCCCGTTGGGACATTCCGGTTCGCACACATCGCAGTTGATGCATTCGTCAGTAATCATCAGTGCCATGCTGACGTTCTCCTGCCAAAAGTGTTAGCTCTACGGTTAGGTTCCAATTATACCGTTTGAGCGAGGGCTAGGGCGCCCAAGACAAATCCTCGTAAGGATATGTTGGAAGTACTACCTTTAAATCTGAGGTTTCGCCTCATGGGGTGCGGGCCTTACCCCGTTTAATTTTTCAATTTCAGTTTGGCCGTAAGCGCAGTACGGACTTCTTCATGAACAAAGTCCGAGACATCGCCGCCCAAGCCGGCGATTTCCCGCACTAAGCTTGACGAAATGTAGGCGTACTGTTCCGCGGGCATGAGAAACATCGTCTCCAAAGTCGGTTCGAGTTTTCGGTTCATTCCCGCCAGCTGAAACTCGTATTCAAAATCTGACACGGCGCGCAATCCCCGCAAGATCACTTGCGCACCGCGTTGTTTGGCAAATTCAACCAACAAATTATCGAAACTGCATATTTCCACATCATCGAGTTTTGCCAAAACACTTTCCGCCAATTGAACCCGTTCGTGGAGATTGAATACCGGTGTTTTAGTCGGGTTTGCCGCAATCGCCACGATAACGTGTTCGAATAATGTTGCGGCGCGCTTGATGATATCCGAGTGGCCTTTCGTCAGGGGATCGAACGTTCCCGGATAGATGGCGATGATTTTTTTCATTACTTTCGCAGCGATGGGTTTTCGTTTATTGAACTTATTGTTGAAGGCATTATACAAGTTGGCCGGACGTGTTCCTATTTCCTTGCCGCAAGCTGGTAACGGACTTGGCCGGCTTCCTTGGTGCGAACAATTTCCCAGGAGTCTGGAATTTCCGGGCCTTGTTGTTGCACCGGCGACTCAATGTAGATGTAGGCCTGAGGCGCTAGCCAGTTCCCATGTTCTATGGTATGGCAAATGGCAACGAGATGATCGCCGCGAAACGGCGGGTCGAGGAACACGATATCGAACGGTTGTGCCGTGGTATCGAGGTATCGCGCCGCGTCGCTGTAAACGGAGTGAGCGCCGTCTGCGTGAAGTAAGTCGATATTGCCCTTAATCAGCGAGACGGCTTCCCAATGACTGTCGACGAACACCACCTTGGCGGCGCCACGGGAAAGGGCTTCGAATCCGAGCGCGCCACTACCGGCAAACAGATCGAGGCAGCGGGCGCCGGCAATATCGTCACGGAGCCAATTGAAGAGCGTCTCCCTGATGCGGTCCGGCGTGGGCCGGAGATCCGGTATGGTTGGAAACTCCAGTTTACGCCCACGCCATATCCCGGCGATGATGCGCAGGGTGTTGCGACTACTACGCCGTTGCGTCACCGAGCGGATCCGGATAGCTCACATCCCAATCCCCCTACGATGGCGTTGGAGGGGAAGGAACCGCCTCTGCGCCTCAAAACCGTAAGCCACGTTGCGATAGCGAAGTGACAATGCCGTCTGTAATGTTGCCGTCATAAGTGGTCGCAATGGGGGGGGCGTAAGGCATAAAAACCGGCTCACTAGCGCTACATCGTAGGCTCACATTGCCTCGTCTAAATGCCCCATACCTTGATTGGCAAGCCGGTCTCTCTGTCACGACGTGTGTTCCGATTAAGGCATGTGGATCAAGACGTACTCCCGCCGACGACTACGGTCACCATTTTGTCGGGATTGACACGCCGCTTGAAGGCGTCACGTATTTGCTCGACGGTGACGGCTTCAACGTGTTCGTTGAAGCGATCTAAGTAATCCAACGGTAACCCGTAAAAGCCGATCACGGAGATATATTCGACAATGCGCGTATTGCTGGAGATTCGCATTGGGAAACTTCCGGTGATGTTTTGCTTTGCCGCCTTGAGTTCATCGTCGCTCGGCCCCCTGTCAACGAAGTTTCGCAGCACTTGCTCAAGCACTTCGAGGGCTTGCGTGGCCTGGTCGTTGCGGGTTTGAAGTCCTAGCGTGTATGGTCCTTCTTTTCGCATTGGCGAGAAGTAACTGTAAGTGCTATAGGATAGGCCTCTCTTTTCGCGAATTTCCTCGCTTAACCGCGAGACAAGGCCACTGCCACCGAGTATATGATTGCCGACGTAGAGCGGGAAATAGTCGGCGTCTTCACGGCGCATACCCGGCTGACCCATCAAGATATGGGTTTGCTGCGAGGGATGCTCTATTCGTACTGATTGAGCGTCGGGGAGCTGCGAAACCTCAGGTAGCGGGGAGGCTGGTTTTCCTTCGGCTAATCCGCCAACGACTTTCTCCGCCAGCGCTTCGGCTTGGCTGCGCTTTAGGTTGCCGACAATGGCCACGACCGCGTTTTTCGCAACATAATAGCGGCGGTGAAAATCAACGATATCGCTCCGGTTCAATTGGTTGACTGACGCTTCGGACCCCTTTGGGGGATGAGCGTAAGGATGATCACCATAGACCGTTTCAAAAAACGCTTTGTCGGAGATATCGCCGGGTGATTCTTTCTCGGCCTGTAACGCGATCAGAAGGCGTTTACGTTCCCGTTCCAAGCTTTCCTGGGGAAAACTCGGTTTGGTCAAGATTAGGGCAAGGTTATCCAATGCAGGGTCGAGCAGTCCGGCGTCTGATAAGCTGCGTAGGCTGACCACGGTCATGTCTCGATGAGAGCTGTTGCTAAAACGTGCGCCGAGATCTTCAAATCGTTTGGCGATGGCAGTGGCGTCGAGATCGCCCGCGCCCTCAGCGAGTAAGCCATTGGTCAATAGGGCTAGGCCCGGTTTCGTCCCGTCACGAGCGCCTCCTCCGTCGAACACCACCCGAACATCGACCATGGGTAATTCCGGTGCAGCGACGAAATAGACCTTGGCCCCGTTCTTGGTTTGCCAATGCTCAATGACTGGCCCCTTGCTGTTGTGAGCGTCTTTGGCGAAAACCGTTGATACCGCAAGGCACATCGCCGCGACAAAAAACGTCGCTACGGACAACGCCCGGCTAAAAGAAAGGGTTGTAAAAATAGGTGCCTGCATTTTAATGCGCATGTTGTCCTCCGCCACGAGCCATGTTCCGTTGGTTGTTGTCGTTAATCGGGAGTGGATCTAGCACTGCCACGGTCAGGCGATCGTCATTAAAATATTGCTTTGCGACGGCCTGGACTTGTTCAGCGGTGACCGCGCGAATACGATCCACGTATTCGTCTATTAAGCGCCAGTCCAACCCCATGGTGACGAGCGAGCCCAGCTGCATCGCTTGATAGAATACAGAGTCCTGTTCGTACACGTTCTGCGCAACGACTTGCGCTTTTACGCGTTTCAACTCTTCATCAGTAGGTGCGGTCTCTTGAATTCGTTTTATTTCTTCTCTAAAGGCGCTTTCCAAATCCGAAACAGAATGGTCTTGACTCGGGGTGCCGTTTAGGGCGAAAAGATCATCGTGGCGCGCGTAGGGGCTATAGCTGACGCCCGTGCTGGCGGCCACTTGGCTGCCCCTGATCAAGCGCGTTGAGAAGCGCGCGCTTTCGCCGCCATCGAGGATGCTTGCAAGGACTTCCAGAGCGTAGGGTTCCCATTCCTCCGGTGCGTTGCCAGTACGCGGGGCTTGGTATCCCATAATGAGAAGCGGTAATTCCGCGGGCGCTTTCACCGTTATACGCCGTATTCCCCGCTGGGCGATCTCACGCCGCGGTTTTAGCTCCCGAATGTCACTGGGTTTTAGCGGTCCGAAGTATTTCTTAGCGAGCTGATGCACTGCATCAGGATTCACATCCCCCACTACCACCAAGGTAGCGTTGTTGGGCGCGTACCATGTTTCATACCACTCCTGCAGGTCATCAAGTTTTAGGTTCTGCAGGTCATCCATCCAACCAATGACCGGGTTTTGATAAGGGCTATTAACAAAGGCGGCGGCGTTAAACTGCTCAACGGTCACCGATTGAGGGTCGTCCTCAACGCGTAACCGGCGCTCTTCCATGACAACGTTCACCTCTTTGTTAAATTCCTCGCCTTTTAGCACTATATTCCGCATGCGGTCGGCTTCCAGTTCGAAACTGACTTTAAGGCGGCTCTTTTCCAGTTGTTGGTAATAGCCGGTGTAATCGCGGCTGGTGAACGCATTTTCCCGGCCGCCGTTTGCCGCGACAATGCGAGAAAATTCACCCGGAGGATATTTCTGCGTCCCCTTGAACATCATATGCTCGAGGACATGGGAAACGCCGGTGATGCCCAGATGTTCGTAGCTGCTCCCTACCTTATACCAAACCTGGGAAACGACAACGGGGGCGCGATGATCCTCTTTTATTAAGATTTTAAGGCCGTTGTCGAGTTCGTATTCGTATACGGGCGTCCCGGCGGCGGCTAGACCGAGCGATGACAGCATTACTAAGAAAAGGGTAAAACTTTGCTTTAACATGGGCTTAGGCCTTTCTCTATGTCGTTGGGCTTACTCAAACTAGAAGCGGGTGATAGCATACCGTATCTGTAACCGCTGATGAATGATTTATTCTTGACAAATTTACTCATGGGTTCGTATGGGGTCGTCGTTACGTGGTCGTGAAGAACTTAAACCGGTTCTAAACCGAGAATCGTTCGCCTGGTGCTCCATTGCTGCGGTATGTTCTCCAATGTAAGCAGCAGTCCCCATGTTTTGTTACCGTTACCGCGTCTTGAGAATAGAGCGCGCTGACAAAATTAAACGCTGCTGGTGTACACTCGGTAAGGGCGCGGACGTCGTTGAAAGCGATAATGGCGTCCTTCCTTCGACTGAGAAACAATGAGCAGCGGCTGTTTGCGTTACGGCGCCGTTTGTTAACTCGACTTGTTTATAGAAGACCTTAAATCCCTATGTTTAGTTTCAAAAAAGATACAGACGCACAGAAAAATGCCGTCGAACACGAGCAAGACGACGTAAAATCGAGTCTTTGGCACCGCCTAAAGGGTGGCTTATCGCGTACCCGCCACGGTTTAACGGATGGGCTTGCGAGTCTCGTTCTCGGAAAAAAAATCATCGACGACGAGGTCTTAGAGGAACTTGAGACACGGTTATTGATGGCCGATGTGGGTGTGGAGGCGACACAGTCCATCATTGATGACCTGACCGAGAGGGTCGCGCGAAATCAACTCGGCGACGTCGAGGCGCTATTGGAGGCGTTGCGGGCGGACATGGTTAATATCGTGAAACCCTGCTGCGAACCGTTGGAGATTGCGGCGGATGTCAAACCCTACGTGATTATGATGGTCGGTATCAATGGCGCCGGTAAAACCACGACCATCGGGAAATTGGCGAAGCGCCTCCAAGAGCAGGGATTATCGGTAATGCTAGCGGCGGCAGATACATTTCGTGCAGCGGCAGTGGAACAACTGCAGGCCTGGGGTGAGCGCAACAATGTGCCGGTTGTGGCCCAACAGCGTAATGCGGATCCAGCCTCTGTGGTTTACGATGCCATGGAGGCCGCCAAGGCGCGCGGAGTTGACGTTCTCATCGCCGATACGGCGGGTCGTCTGCATACCCAAACCAATTTGATGGAAGAATTAAAAAAGATTCGCCGTGTCGCGGGGAAAGTGGATCCGACGGCACCTCATGAGGTGATGCTCGTGGTCGACGGCGGTATTGGCCAGAACGCGCTTAACCAGGCTCAGCAGTTTCACGAAGCCGTTAAATTGACGGGTATTACCCTGACCAAGCTGGACGGCACGGCCAAAGGTGGAATCGTGTTTGCTATCGCTAAAACGACGGGCTTACCGATCCGGTTTATCGGTGTCGGCGAAGGGATCGACGATTTGAGAGCATTTGACGCTGACGATTTCGTTCACGCATTGTTAGAGCTTAACCATACGACGGCGTGAGCGTCCGCTACGGCTGCATTGTTGTCGACGGTTAACGTCATGTGTCGGAGATGATCCAACTTTCCAACGTTTCTAAACGCTTTGAAGGAGGTTACGACGCCTTACATAACATCAGTTTTCACGTACGGCGCGGTGAAATGCTTTTTCTCACCGGTCACTCCGGCGCCGGTAAGAGCACCTTATTAAAACTTATCCCCCTTATCGAACGGCCGACGAGTGGTCAGATTCGGGTGAATGATAGAAACCTTGGTCGTTTCGGGCGTCGTGACGTACCTTTACTTCGACGCGAAATCGGTATGATTTTTCAAAATTACAGGCTTCTCGATGACCGCAGCGTCTTTGACAACGTCGCACTGCCCTTAGTCGTTACCGGCGCCTATGTCCGCCGTGAAGTTGGTCGTCGCGTGCGCGCCGCACTCGATAAAGTCGGTTTGTTGGATAGAGAGAAGAGCATGCCTCGTACCTTATCGGGTGGCGAGCAACAGCGGGTGGGAATCGCGCGAGCAATTGTTCACCGACCGCCTTTGTTGTTGGCGGACGAGCCCACCGGGAATCTGGACCCCGTACTATCGCGAGAAATCATGATTTTATTCGAGCAATTCAATCAGGTGGGCATTACCGTGCTGGTGGCCAGCCATGATGTGAAACTAGTTGCCGAGATGGGTTATCGAACGTTGACGTTACACCGAGGACGATTGGTTGGCTGACGAGACGAGCGCGACAAGAGGTTCAGAGCTCAGCACGGCAAGGTTTTTTGAACTCAACAAAAGGCCTGCGGGGGAGGAGAGCGGTGCCGTTCGGTTCCGTCCGGCGGGACTGCGTCTTCGCATTCGTATCTATGTACGACGTCATTTCCAGGCATTGTTCTTAAGTCTCGGTCAACTTTGGCGTTCGCCACTGGCCGCGTTTATGGCAATGACCGCCATTGGGATTACGCTGTGCCTACCCGCCGGAGTAGTGGTGTTCTTATTTAACGTCGAGCAGCTGACAGGTGGCTGGCGCAACGCGAGCATCTCGCTTTTTCTAGAACAAGGCGTTACAAAAACACAAGTCGCCCAGCTGCACGATCAGCTGGCGAGGATGCCAGAAATCCGTCACGTTGCCACCATTACACCCGACGACGCGTTGGCGGAGGTACAACAGTTGACTGGTTTCGACGACGTACTCAGTGCACTGGATAAGAATCCGCTGCCCTATGTGTTGGTTGTCGATCCTGCTGACGGTAGTGTCCAACCGGGCGTGTTACGTGATTTGGTGGAGCGGCTAAAGGCCTTGCAAAACGTCGACTTGGCGCAATTCGATATGCAGTGGCTTGAACGACTTCAGGCCATGATCGACATCGCCCGACGGGCACTCTTCATTCTTGCCGGCCTGTTGGGGGTAGCGGTGTTGGTGACAGTGGGCAATACGACACGGCTTGCCATCGAACACCGACGTGATGAAATCGAAATCACCAAATTAATTGGCGCGAAAAGTGCTTTTATCAGGCGGCCGTTTCTTTACTCGGGATTCTGGTTGGGGTTGATGGGCGGCGCCGTAGCATGGCTTTTGACTTACGTGGGGTATGCAGCACTGAGTGATCCTGTATTGCGACTTGCGGCGTTATATAAAAGTGACTACGGACTTCAGTTTATGGATTGGCGTGCGTCCACGCTTCTTATTGGCGTGAGCGTCCTGCTCGGGTTAGTGGGCGCGTGGCTCGCCGTCGGAAAGCATTTGCGGGATATAGAACGCGCTTAGTGGTTCGTCGAGGCGGCGTTTTTCCAAGGCACGAAACTGTTCTTTGTGTTGACTGTAGGTAATTAATATATTAAACAATACGTTATAGGTACTTTAGGGGCGTCAAGAGAGGAACTTTTTTTTGAATTGGCACTCTCAATCCGGGAGTGCTAAAATTCATGGTCATCCTCTCCTTGTGAATCTGCTTTGTGGCAGCCGCCGGCTGCATCGACAAGGGCGGGCTAACTTTTTGAATTTTATCGAGAATTATTGTTTCAGATCGGAGTCATTGCGAATGAGTAAAGGTATGGACATGGGTTTAGCGTTGCCGGTGGGAAGCGTAGAAGCCTATACCCAAACAGTTTTTCAAATTCCCGCACTAAGTGCGGAAGAGGAGCGGGATTTGGCTGAGAGGCTTCGGCGGGACAACGACCTGGATGCTGCTCGGAGGTTAATCCTTTCCCACTTACGATACGTGGTTTACGTTGCACGCGGTTACAGTGGCTACGGTTTGGCTCACGCGGATTTGATTCAAGAAGGCAACATCGGCTTAATGAAGGCCGTCAAACGCTTCGATCCAAGCCTGAATGTGCGGTTGGTGTCATTTGCCGTTCATTGGATTAAAGCGGAGATCCACGAATTTATCTTGCGTAACTGGCGCATCGTAAAAGTTGCGACCACCAAAGCGCAACGTAAACTGTTTTTTAATTTGCGGAGTAGAAAAAAGCGTCTTGGTTGGTTCACCAAAGATGAAGTAGAAGCGGTGGCGAAGGACTTGGGCGTTAAGCCCGAAACTGTCCTCGAGATGGAATCACGCATGAGTCAGCAGGACACACCGTTCGATTTTGACGCAGACGAGAGCGATAGCGAAAACGCTTACGCCGCGCCTGCGGGATATCTCACCGATATGCGCGGTGATCCGGCTGCTCAATTGGAGAGCAGTGATTGGGAAAGCCACGAAACACAGAAACTTCAAACGGCACTTGCGTCGTTGAATGACCGCAGCCGGGACATTGTCGAGCGTCGCTGGTTGGCGGAGAAAAAAGCCACTCTGCACGATTTGGCCAAGGAATACCACGTTTCGGCCGAACGCATTCGCCAATTAGAAAGCACCGCTATCAAGAAATTGAAAACGGTGATGGAGGCCTAGAATTTACATGCGGGTGGGGCCTCGGCCCCACCATCGATGATTTTCTGCGCTATCCTATCGTTCTTGCTGTGTTATCAATTTCTGAATCTCCTCTGCCTTTAAAAAAACTGTAATCTCTTGCATTGGCGCGTTCAAGTATGGCACGACGCCCAATAACGGCGCCGGAATATGTTCCTTTAAATAACCGATGTTTTCCTCTCGGTTCGCGCAGTGGGGATCGATACTATTTGCGATCCAACCCGCTAAGGGAACCGACGCCCGGTTTATGGATTCGACACTGAGTAGCGAGTGGTTTAGACAGCCGAGTCGTATCCCCACGACAAGCACAACCGGCAACGCCATCCGTTCCGCCAGCTCAACCGTAGTTTCTCTGTTATTGAGCGGGACGCGCCAGCCGCCCACGCCTTCTACGACCGTATAGTCAGCTTGGTGCGTAATCTCTTCGTACGCGGTAATGATTCGTTCTATGTCAATGGGATCATCGTTGATTGCGGCAGCAATGTGGGGTGCTATAGGTTCGGCAAAACAATACGGATTGACGAGTTCATAGGGCACGGTAAGCGACGTGGCGGCCATGAGTTGCAAGGCGTCGTCGTTGCGCACGCCGGCGGATGTTTGAACCGCGCCAGCGGCGACCGGCTTCATGGCGCCAACAGAGAAACCCCGTATACACAAAGCGCTGATCAAACCCGTCGCGCAGCGCGTTTTACCCACGCCGGTATCCGTACCCGTGATAAACAATCCTTTTGCCGTCATTTCATACGTCGGTTACTGGGCGTTACGCGTCCCGATTTAGTGCCTTAGGGCCACGGAAAAAAATAATTATCCAACCTTGCTTGTCTTTTTGCTCAGCTTCTGCGTTACGGCAAGTGTTGCATATTCCAATATGCGCCACTTGCCGCGCCTTGAATCTGAGCA
>CALZJI010000179.1 GCA_945787615.1 uncultured Chromatiaceae bacterium
CAACCTTGCTTGTCTTTTTGCTCAGCTTCTGCGTTACGGCAATTGTTGCATATTCCAATATGCGCCAATTGCCGCGCCTTGAATCTGAACAAAAATCCGGCGCAATCTTTGGACAATTATTATTTTCCGCGGCCCTAACGTTAATTAATTAACCAGTATGGAGAATACGTTGTCTCAAAAAGGGGAGCGGGCATCTCATCCCGTTGCCCTAATTACGGGCGCGGCCCATCGCCTTGGCGCCGAAATTGCGCGCACTCTCCACCGTGAAGGGTATAACATCGCCGTGCATTTCCGTCACTCGCGCCAATCCGCGCTAACGTTGCAGAGTGAACTTCACGCCTTACGAGACCACTCTGTCACACTTATAAAGGCGGATTTGTTGAACATTGCCAACATTGAGGACATCGTAACACATACGCTTCAGACGTGGGGACGGCTCGACGTTCTGATTAATAATGCCTCCAGCTTTTACCCCACTCATGTTGGAAAGATCACCTTGACCGATTGGGATGACTTGGTCGGAACTAACCTAAAAGCCCCGTTGTTCTTATCGCAAGCCGCCGCGCCGCACCTGCAGCAAACGCGCGGTTGCATCGTTAATATCGTCGATATTCACGCCGACCGACCGTTGAAAAACTACCCCGTCTATAGCATTGCCAAGGCTGGATTGGTCATGCTCACCAAGAGTCTCGCGCGCGAGCTCGGCCCCAATGTCCGTGTAAACGCGGTAGCCCCAGGGGCCATCTTGTGGCCGGAACACAACATGGAAGACGAAACAAAAGATTATATTGTTTCGCGAACCGCACTCAAACGACAGGGCAGCTCGAAGGATATCGCCCGCGCGGCGCTCTTTCTCATCCGAGATGCGCATTACACAAGTGGTCATGTTCTGACCATTGACGGTGGCCGCTCGCTTAGTAATTAATCACGTGCACCTTGGTTACCACGGAAACGCGATAGGCCATAGTGGCTGGCTCGCTTTATCGAACGCCCGCCACAGGTCTTGATATCGCTCGCCAGAAACGGGATGCCGTTGGTCGCCGGCTATCTCCGCCAGGGGCTCCAACACAAAGGCATTGTTACTGATTTCTTGACGCGGCAAACTCAATCCATCTTGCTCGATGACCAAATCGTCATACAAGAGTAAATCTAGATCGAGGGTTCGCGAACTGAACCGTGGCGACTTACGATTACGGGCAAATTGGTCTTCGATTCGGCGCAATATGGCCGCAACCGTGAAAGCGTCATGGTGTGTCGATGCCCTTACCACCAAGTTATAAAAATTCTCCCCACTGAAGCCTACTGCCTCGCTCTCGTAAACGGTGGACAACCTCACGTCGGTAAAGTCGTTACGTAGCGCCGCGACACCATGACGAATGTTGGCATCGCGTTGGATATTACTGCCTACACTAACGAAAATCCACGCCATTCTCGCTTTGCTCACCCCTTTCTATTATCACACCAACGTCCCGGGCACCGCGAACCGCCCCTTGCTTGTTGACCCGCAACCGCACCCACGGGACATCAAATTCACGCAATACGATCTCGGCAATACGCTCCGCCAGAGTCTCAACAAGCTGAAAACTACTCTCACCAACAAACGCGATGAGGCGCTTGGCGACGGCTTTGTAGTTCAGCGTATCCTCAATGTTGTCCGTGGCCGCCGCGCGCCGGATATCGGCCGCCATTTCGAGGTCAATGATCACGGTCTGTCTTACCCGCCTTTCCCACTCATAAATCCCAATAATGGTATCGATACGTAAATCACGTAAATAAATTATATCCATTCGCCATTCCAGGTAAATTCTATTTTTGAGCGATTCTTTAACGTAACGAGAAAGTCCGTAAAACAGCACGGTAGATTACCGTGCGTCGCGAGCTTCGGACTGGAACTTGTACGCCGATAACGGCAAACTTATCATATGTACCAACTAATTTCTTCAGCAAGCCGGCCCGGGGTGAAACGGCTTTTTGAGAGTTGGCGGGATTCATCCTATTACTTTAACGAATGTTAGCGTCACCATGGCCTTGGACTTCCTCCTTGTTGTAGCGGGTTATTTATTAGGCTCGCTTTCCACAGCTATTATTGTTTGTAAAATCATGGGGCTGCCAGACCCGCGCACGCAAGGCTCCCGTAACCCTGGGGCAACCAATGTGCTGCGCATTGGAGGTAAAAAGGCGGCGGCAATCACGCTGCTTGGCGATTTCCTTAAGGGATTGGCGCCGGTGCTCCTGGCTCGGGGAGTGGGCGCTTCTGATCCGCTGGCGGCGACTGTCGGGCTCGCGGCATTTCTAGGCCATGTGTATCCCGTTTTCTTCGCTTTCCGAGGGGGTAAAGGCGTCGCCACGGCTCTGGGGGTTTTGCTTGGATTGTCTTGGCAGCTCGGTTTAGCCACCGCAGCCACGTGGTTAGCGACAGCAAAAGTGTTTCGGATTTCTTCGTTGTCAGCATTAACCGCCACGGCATTAACCCCTCTTTATGCATGGTCTTTAGGCTTACCTAAGAGTGTAATCATCGGTTGCGTTACTCTATGCGTATTAATTTTTTGGCGACACCGAGAAAATATTAGGCGATTAATAAGCGGCACGGAGGGCAAGATACGCAGCCAATAGATCCTCATCGTCTTCACTCCTAGCCCCGCAACGGGACAAGCTAATAGCCATTAACTCATATTTTTCAGAGCATTAACCAGCCTAAGCACGGGGCATTCCGTATCACCGAACCGTGAGGCTGCGTCGATTGAACTTCGTTCTTGGCGGGCATTTTCGATTTTTTTTCCCACTTATACGTAGAAGTCATTACACTGGTGATTGATTTTTCAAATATTAAACCTACACTTCTAGTAGGGCACTTAGTTAGCAATCACTAACTTAAGTAGGGATACGAAACGGACTCCGAATAAAGTGAGGTCCATCACCTAACCAACCAGGAAGTAAAGGAGGGTGTTATGTTGATTTCGGGAAAAGGGCGGTATGCGATTACTGCAATGATGAATTTAGCCATTCACAACAACAAGGGACCGCTGTCCCTAGCTGACATTTCCCAAGCGCAGGGCATTTCCCTGTCCTATCTAGAACAAATTTTCGCCCGTCTACGCAAGCGAGGGCTCGTCCGTGGCACACGAGGCCGGCATGGCGGATACCGGCTGGGCCGTTCGGCCCAAAACATCACGATGGGCGATATCATCCGCGCCGTGGAAGAAGAAGAACATGCCGCGCATGACCTTCCTCACCAACTTGCTGTTAGCCATGGCTACGCGCCGACACAACCGTTCTGGGATCATCTGCGCACTCAGATTTATGACTTCCTTGATCATATTGATCTGGCGCAGTCAATTACACAACCAGAACTAATGCACAGTCAGGTTATCGCCGGTACGCAAACAACAGGGCCAGAGGGAATAAAGTACTCCTAAGCGTTACGATCATTGGCTCCGCCTCAGTCGATTTGGCAGGCATGCTGTGGCGGAGCCATCGACACTCTCGTTGGTTAGGGCCTAGTTCGCCAGGGCTCTATGTCCGATCCGTTCGCATTTCTGGCCAATAACCCACGTGCGGCATGTCGGTGTTTGCCGCAGCGTCTAACTACCTCGGTGACCGTTACTGAGATAATTCTATTAGGGGGCGCTATCCGCGCGCTGACCTACCATTCTGGAGAGAAGTTCAAAGGAGGGCGCCCGGAGCTGGTGGCAAATGCAGGCTAGCCCAAATTCGGTGCCAGCCATTTTTCCACTTCAGCGACCGTCATCCCCTTTCGCCGCGCATAATCCTTAGCTTGATCCGTATTTATTTTTCCAACAGCAAAATACTGCGAGGCCGGTAGAGAAAAATATAAACCACTTACCGATGCCGTGGGCAGCATCGCAAACGATTCGGTCAGGGTTATGCCCGCCGCTGCCTCAACACCCATTAAATCAAATAACGTGCGCTTCTCTGTATGGTCCGGGCAAGCGGGATAACCGGGTGCCGGTCGAATACCCTGGTATTGCTCGCGTCTCAGCGCGTCGTTACTAAGATCCTCGGTTTTTGCATACGCCCAAAATTCTTTCCGGACCCGTTCATGCATACGCTCGGCAAACGCTTCCGCCAGCCGGTCCGCCAACGCCTTCGCCATGATGCTGTTGTAATCGTCATGGTCGGCTTCATATTCTGAAACGATGGCCTCGATACCCATACCTGCCGTCACGGCAAACCCGCCCACGTAATCTTTGACACCACTGACTTTCGGTGCAATAAAATCAGCGAGCGCTAAATTCGGCCTTCCCGGTGGTTTTTCCGTCTGTTGCCGTAACGTATGAAAAACGGTTAATACCTCAGTTCGACTGTCGTCGGTGTAAACTTCGACATCATCATCAGCGACGCTATTGGCGGGAAACAGCCCTATTACGCCCTTTGCAATCAATCGTTTTTGGTCAATGATTTGCTTGAGCATCGCTTGGGCATCTCGAAACAATCGCGTTGCCTCTTCACCCACGGTCTCGTCATTTAGAATCGCGGGATAACTGCCGACCAATTCCCAAGCATGAAAAAACGGCGTCCAATCGATGTAGTGCTGCAACTCCGATAAGTCATAATCTTCGAAGACCGTCACCCCGAGTTTTGCCGGCGATGCAGGCTTAACCTCATCCCAGTGCACCTGAAGCTTATTCTTTCGCGCATCGCTCAACGACAACCACTGGGTACGTTGTTGCTTGCCGGCATGGCGATCGCGGACGACCTCGTATTCGCCCTTTACTTGCGCGACGAACTCATCACGAAGATCGGTACTGAGTAAGTTGGATGCTACGCCTACCGCTCGTGATGCATCCTTGACATAGACGGTTGTATGCCTATAGTGCGGTGCGATCTTAACCGCAGTATGAACACGCGAGGTCGTCGCACCACCTATCAATAACGGCACTGAAAAACCTTGCCGTTCCATTTCTTTGGCGACGTGGGACATTTCCTCCAACGAAGGCGTTATTAGACCGCTCAATCCAATAAGGTTGACCTGTTCCTCCTTGGCTGCCGCGAGGATCTTATCACAGGGCACCATAACGCCCATGTCGATCACTTCATAGTTATTACAGCTCAGCACGACACCAACAATATTCTTGCCGATATCGTGCACGTCACCTTTAACGGTTGCCATCAGCACCTTGCCTCTAGCGCTCCGCTCTTGTGATTTTGCCTTTTCTTCTTCGATAAACGGCACCAGATAAGCCACGGCTTTTTTCATCACCCGAGCGCTCTTAACGACCTGGGGAAGAAACATCTTACCGTCACCGAACAAGTCACCAACGATGTTCATACCATCCATTAACGGCCCTTCGATAACCTGTATGGGACGTTCGTAGTGCTGCCGCGCTTGCTCCGCGTCTTCCTCAATGAATTCGGTAATCCCCTTTACGAGGGCGTGCGCTAGGCGTTCGCTTACGGGTGCTTGACGCCACGCGAGGTCTTCCTCCGGTGATTTTGCTTTACCTTCCACTTGGGCGGCAATTTCGACCAATCGCTCAGTAGCATCGGGGCCCCGGTTCAGCACGACGTCTTCAACGCGCTCGCGCAACTCGGGTTGTATTTCTTCGTAGACCTCCAACTGGCCAGCATTGACAATACCCATATCCATGCCCGCTTTAACGGCATGATAGAGGAATACCGCGTGAATAGCCTCTCGGACGGGATTATTACCGCGGAATGAAAAGGAGACGTTACTCACCCCACCACTTACCAGCGCATGCGGTAACGTCTTCTTAATTTCGCGAGTTGCCTCGATGAAGTCCACCGCGTAATTATTGTGCTCTTCGATCCCGGTGGCCACCGCAAAGATGTTGGGATCGAAAATAATGTCTTGGGGGGGAAAGCCCACTTTTTCCGTTAACACGCGGTATGACCGCGAACATATTTCCACTTTCCGTTGCTGAGTGTCGGCTTGGCCTTTTTCGTCAAAGGCCATGACGATAACGGCCGCGCCATAACGACGAACCAACTTGGCGTGTTCAATAAACGCGGCCTCGCCCTCCTTGAGGCTGATGGAGTTGACCACGCCTTTCCCTTGAATACATTTCAAGCCCGTCTCAATGACCGACCATTTCGACGAATCCACCATGATGGGGACCCGGCTAATGTCCGGTTCGGAGGCAATAAGATTCAGAAAGGTTTTCATCGCTGCCTCTGAATCCAACATGGCTTCGTCCATATTGACATCGATGATCTGAGCGCCGTTTGCCACCTGTTGTCTAGCCACATCCAACGCGGTTTCGTAATCGCCCTCTTTGACCAAGCGCGCAAAATGGGCCGATCCCGTCACATTGGTTCGCTCCCCAACATTGACGAACATACTTTCAGGCCCGATATTCAGTGGCTCCAAGCCGCTGAGACGACACTGGGGCGCAATATCGGGTATCGGCCTAGGCGCCACGTCCGCAACTGCCGCGGCGATGGCTTCGATATGAGCGGGTGTAGTGCCGCAACACCCACCAACGATGTTGACAAAACCACTCTGAGCAAATTCCTTTATCATCCCCGCCATGTACTCGGGGGAATCATCGTATTCGCCAAATTCGTTAGGCAAACCCGCGTTGGGGTGAACGCTGGTAAAGCATTCCGCCACCTGCGCCAGATCATAGACGTGGGGTCTTAACTCCTTGGCGCCTAATGCGCAATTCAGTCCCACGGACAACGGATTGGCATGGGCAATGGAACTCCAGAACGCGTCGGTGGTTTGCCCCGATAAAGTGCGCCCGCTGGCATCGGTGATGGTACCCGAAACCATGATCGGCAACCGCAGGCCTGTCGATTCAAAAAACTCATCGATCGCAAACAATGCCGCCTTACAGTTCAAGGTGTCAAAAACCGTCTCGACCAACAGAATATCGGCGCCGCCGTCTACGAGACCTCGCGTTGCTTCCGTATAGGCTAGAACCAGCTCATCGAAACTGATATTCCGAAATCCCGGATCATTGACGTCCGGCGACATGGAGGCGGTGCGGCTGGTGGGTCCCAGCACACCCGCAACAAACCGTGGCCTCTCAGGCGTCTCCCGCGTCTTTGCCTCAGCGGCCTGCCGTCCAATCCGCGCACCGGCCACGTTCAACTCGTAGACGAGGTCTTCCATGCGATAATCCGCCATGGAAGTGGCGGTGGAATTAAAGGTGTTGGTTTCGATTACGTCCGCACCCGCATCCAAATATGCCGTGTGGATACTTCGAATTATATCCGGCTGAGTCAGCGACAAAAGGTCATTATTACCTTTGAGGTCCATAGAGTAATCAGCAAACCTATCGCCTCGGTAGTCTTTCTCCTCCAACTTATATCGCTGGATCATGGTGCCCATGGCCCCATCTAGCACTAGGATGCGCTCGCTGAGAAGCGCTTCGAGTCGCGCTACGGTAATTTGCGTAGTAGACATGTTTTTCGTGAACTTCGTAACATTTTAGAAACAGCTTATTATACCCTAAGGGCTCGCGTCATAATTAATTCACATTTTGGGCATCTTATGCGTGCAAAGCTGATTGAACTACTTCTCCGCGGCTTCGCCTTGTTTTCGTTGAGGCAAGTTCACGTGCTGGGAACGATAGTGGGCTGGTGCATGCTATACATTCCAAATAGGCTTCGCGAAACGGTAGCCACCAATATCAAGCTGTGCTATCCAAACCTAAGCCCGAATCAAAAAGAAAAGCTTAGAAAACAGAGTATTATCGAAACAGGTAAAACAATCGCCGAAGCAGGGCCCCAGTGGCTTTGGCCCAGCGAGCAACTCATGTCGTTGGTCAAAGAAGGCCCCGGCGTGAACGAGTTGAAGGCCACTTTAGCCCAGAGCAAGGGCGCCATAATTGCCGCCCCCCACCTAGGCGCCTGGGAGATTATTGGGCTGTATTGCTCAACGCTCCACCCGATGACCAGCCTCTACCGGCCACCGCGAATGCAGGAACTGGCAGCGTTCGTCCGCAAGGGCCGCGAGCGTTTGGGAGCGAGGCTAGTGCCAACCGACGCTCAAGGTATTCGCGCACTTTTTCGCGCTTTGGGCCAACACGAGTTGGTTGGGATCCTCCCAGACCAGGACCCCGGGAGACAAAATGGCATCTTTGCACCTTTCTTTGGTTATCAGGCCAACACGATGACATTGCTCTCTCGATTAGCCATCAAGACGAATACGCCCGTCTTCTTCATGTTCGCGGAACGCTTGCCGCACGGACGAGGCTACCGAATCCATTGCCGACGTGGCATCGAAGCCATTAACGCGGCGCCCCTAGAACGTTCAGTGGCATTGTTGAACAAAGAAGTTGAGGCTTGTGTGAACCAAATCCCAGAGCAATACCAATGGAGCTATAAACGGTTCAAAACCCGCCCCAGCGGCGAACCGTCTATTTATTGACCCGACTTTTCTAGCCGCTTTAGAAAGACGGTCATCTCTTTCGCCGCTTGAATATCGCCTTTCTCTTGAGCAGCGGCGATCCCCTTTTCGTAGACGTGCAGCGCCTCGGTAGTGCGGCCTGCCTCAGTAAGCGCTTTACCGTATCCTTTCCACGCCGCCGAATAACGAGAATCCAATTGGACGGCGCACCGGAAATGCTCGAGGGCTTTTTCTAACTCGCTCTGTTTGACGTAGGCGTTCGCTAGGCTAAAACGCAATAGAGCATTATCTTGGCCCGCCGCCAACATCGCCTCAAACTGGTTTATAGCATCCCTATTCACGCTCGTGTAACCCCATCGGCACTGCTACGCCACTACTTTTTCTGCCCAACCAACATCGCCAGGTTCCTAAAACCATTTCTGTGATCGCCAACGACACCCTCTTCGCGGTAGACCAAAAGGCGTAACTCGCAACATAGTGTCAGTAACTCATTATCGCCGAGCCGATAATCGTCATTGCGCGGCCCTGAATCGTCCACTCGCGCGCGAGTGAAGGTTTGATAAAACAGCAAGCCACCCAGTTTAAGCGCATCGATCAATGCAGGCAGCAGCGTTCTATCTAAGAAATGGCTGACCGAGATAACATCGAAACTTTCACTCACCGGAGGATCTTGGATGCTATCGCGGACTTCGGCGATCAACGGTAACCGGCGCGTATCGGCCTGGTGTTGGAGCCCCTGAATCGCGACAGGTGAAATGTCCCACGCATGCGTCGTCAAACCGCGCTCCGCTAGGAATAACGCGTTGGCGCCCATACCGCAGGCGATTTCTAAACCAACGCCCGTGGAGGGTAACAGGTGGCTGTTCTCCATCAATACCCGTGAGGCTGCACCCACGTTAGCGTCTTTATAATGACGATCCCACTTCTGCTGCATTGAGATATCGGACACACTACTCTCCTCTAGACTTCGACAGGTTAGGGCAAACGCAGCCGGAGAAATGCCGCTTTAAACGGCCTAATTGCGTGAAAGCTTGTCGGAAATACCGCATATCGTATTTCGCCGACGGTCGTGCATTGCCTTGCATTCTACGCAGCTCCCTTAGTTGTCGTGCTGGATAACAGAATATTTAGACTCACTCCCCGCCGTACGCGCACATTCATCGGCTGCAGAAAATAGCCTGCCAGGCGCCTTGCCCCACGATAATGCTTAACGAAGCGTAAAAACCCGCTAACGACGCTGAGTAAAACAACTCAACTACGCCAAAAACTCGGTGTTACCAATACCAACAGCGTAAAAATCTCCAAACGCCCCAATAACATAGCGAAACATAGCACCCACTTAGCAACGTCGTTAATACTCGCGTAGTTAAATCCTACTTCGCCTAAACCGGGGCCCAGATTATTCATACACGCCGCCACCGCCGAAAACGCGGTAACAAAATCCAATCCCGTTGCCGCGAGCATGACCGACATTAAACAAAAACACGCGACATAGAGAGAAAAAAACCCCCACACTGCCTCAACAACGCGGTCGTTCATCACTTTTCTACCAATTCTAACGGGGATCTGTGCGCTGGGATGTATAAGCCGCAGGATCTCGCGCCCACCCTGTTTCATCAATAGCAGAATTCGGATAACCTTCATTCCGCCGCCCGTTGAGCCCGCGCACCCCCCGATAAAACTTACAAGCAGCAACAAAATGGGCAAAAACCCCGGCCAGAAGTGATACTCCGCCGTCGTAAATCCCGTTGTTGTACCAATGGAGACGGCCTGAAATATTCCATTATGCAGCGCATTTCCAAAGCTATTGTACGTCGCTGTCCAGTAGAGATACAGCACGGTAACCGCCGCCACGATCGACAACACGACCAAGTATGTCCTTGCCTCCGGGTCTCGGAGGTAAGGCATAAGGTTCAGTGAACGCCATGCGAGAAAATGCAACGCGAAGTTAAGACCGGCCATCAACATAAAAACAACCGCAATGACTTCGATTAACGGGCTACCGAAATAACCCATGCTCGCGTCGTGAGTGGAAAACCCGCCTATAGCAACCGTAGAAAAACTGTGCGCTACGGCGTCAAACACGTCCATGCCCGCAAACCAATACGCCGTGGCGCAGGCAACGGTTAATCCCAAATATATGTACCACAGCGCTTTGGCGGTCTCCGTGATACGTGGCGTCAGCTTGTTATCTTTCATTGGTCCCGGCGTCTCAGCGCGATAGAGCTGCATTCCGCCGATGCCCAACATAGGTAGAATCGCAACAGCCAAGACAATTATGCCCATCCCGCCAAGCCACTGCAGTTGCTGGCGATAGAACAAGATCGCATGGGGTAAATCATCGATGTGGGTAATCACCGTGGCGCCTGTTGTCGTCAGCCCCGACAAGGACTCAAACACCGCATCGGTAAAACTCATATGCGGCTGCTCCGACAGCATAAACGGGAGCGCTCCCACCATACCGAGAACCGTCCAAAACATGACCACGACAAAAAAACCGTCTCGCAGCCGCAACTCATGTCGGGTGCTCTTAACAGGCAACCAAATGACAAACCCCACACCGAGGGTGAGAACGAAACCAAACAAGAATGGCGCCGTCGCGCCGTCGCCATATAACAAGGAAATTCCAATAGGCGGCAGCATGGCAACGCTGAACAGCATCAACAATAACCCCAGAATACGTTGAATGGCGCTGCGCTGCATTGGCTTAAGTCTAGTCTTTGTGAACGATAGCCGTGACTATAGGAAGGTAACCCCTACCTGAAATAACCGCTCGACATCGACGATATGTTTTTTGTCGACAAGAAACAAAATCACATGATCCTCTGCATCAATGACTGTATCATGATGCGCGATAATCACTTCATCACCACGGACTATGGCGCCGATGGTCGTACTCGGCGGCAATTTTATTTCCTCAATTGCGCGCCCGACTACTTTTGACGTCCTACGATCTCCGTGAGCAACGGCTTCGATGGCCTCGGCCGCCCCCCGGCGTAACGAATGAACAACGACGACGTCGCCACGACGAACATGTGCAAGCAAGCTTCCTATTGTCGCTTGATGGGGCGAGATCGCAATATCGATCTCCCCACTTTCTACGAGGTCAACGTAAGCGGCGCGATTTATTAGCGCCATAACTTTTCGTGCTCCCAAACGCTTTGCAAGCATCGCCGATAAGATATTGGCTTCATCATCATTAGTCACCGCACAGAAGACATCGGTGTTTTCGATATTCTCTTCGAGCAATAATTCCTCATCGGCCGCATCTCCCATCAATACGATGGTGCGCTCCAGTTCTTCGGCGATCTTCCTTGAACGGCGAGCATTATGGTCAATCAATTTAACTTGATATTTACCTTGCAGCGTCTCCGCCAGACGCATGCCGATGTTACCGCCCCCTGCCAGAAGGACGCGTTTGCAGGGTTTGTCTAATCTACGCAACTCACTCATAACAGCGCGAATATTTTTTCTCGCAGCAATAAAAAAAACTTCATCATCCGCTTCTATAACGGTACTCCCTTCCGGTATGATCGGTTTGCCGCGCCGGAAAATGGCTGCAACACGGGTTTCAATACCCGGTATATGGTCACGTAACGTTTTTAGTTCATGACCCACAAGCGGGCCTCCATAATAGGCTTTTAGCCCCACTAAACGTACTTTACCATCGGCGAAATCGAGCACCTGAAGCGCTCCCGGATATTCGATCAACCTCTCCATGTAGTCGGTGATGACCTGCTCGGGACTAATCAGCACATCAACGGGCAGCGCTTCTTGCGTGAATAATTCCGAGTGAGTTAAATACTCCGAGGCTCGAACGCGCGCAATCTTGGTAGGCGTATGAAAAACCGTATAGGCCACTTGGCAAGCGATCATGTTGGTCTCATCACTATTTGTGACGGCGAGGATCATATCGGCATCTTCGGCGCCGGCCTGCCGCAGGATGCTGGGATGGGAAGCCGATCCATTGACAGTGCGAATATCTAAACGGTCCTGTAGGGCTTGTAGCTGAGCGCCATTCACATCAACCACCGTAATATCGTTCGCTTCGCTGGCAAGATTAGCCGCAACCGAGGAGCCTACTTGACCGGCTCCGAGTATGATTATTTTCATATTGGAACTAGAACTCGAATGCTTATTTTTCCTAACGGGGGCTCGGAGCCAAGGATCTTCGCGCGTTGCTGTTTGTTATGGTGCTCAGCTCACATCAGCACTAACTCACCTCAACCTTCAAACGGATTGCGCATTGCGGTTATCTCGAGCTAACTCTTTTCCTCTTTAGGGTTAATACCTAATGCGCGTAGCTTACGGTATAGGTGCGTCCTCTCCACGCCCGCTATCTTTGCCACTTGGCTGATTGCGCCGCCCGTTTCCTGCAACTGATATTCAAAATAGGCTTTTTCGAACTGCTCGCGCGCTTGCCTCAAGGGCATATCAAAACCGGATAGCAAACGCGGAGCTACGGCTGTTTGGACCTGCGTCCCCAATGCCCCATCAACTTCGTCCACGTCGATTTCCAAACCCGAACCCAATATGAGAAGCCGTTGAACCAAGTTTTTGAGCTCCCGTATATTGCCGGGCCAATTATAATTTCGCAAGCGATTTTGCGCCGCCACGGTGAACGCTCGGTATTGCAGTCCGTCTTTGTGAACAAACTCGTTAACGTAGTAATTCAATAGATCAGGCACCTCTTCGCACCGCTCTCGCAACGGTGGAACCTCTAAAGGCACCACATTCAATTGGTAATACAAATCTTCACGAAAACGGTTCGCTTTTATCGCTTCAGACAAATCTCGCTGTGTTGCGGCGATGACTCTCACGTCAAGGTCGACCGGCTCGGCCCCCCCTACACGTACGAACGATCGGCTTTGTAAAACACCCAATAATTTTGCCTGAATATCCATATCCATGTCCGCGATTTCGTCAAGAAATAACGTTCCGCCGTTGGCTCGTTCCAAGCGACCATATTGGAGCGTGTCATTTTCCTCGCTCCCAAACAGCTCCATCGCAGCATTCTCGCGAGTAATTAACCCGGCGCCCACCTCGACAAACGGCCCCTCGGCCCGCGGACTCTGGTCGTGGATATATCGCGCGCAAACTTGCTTCCCGGAACCCGCTTCGCCGCGGATTAAAACCCAAGCGGTAGTTTTGGCGATACGATCCATTTGCGCCTTAAGTATCCGCATACATGGGCTTTTTGCTATGGGTTCGGACAGCGAACCCGCGTGTTCACGAAATCCCAGGTTCTCCCGTAATAACTGGTCGGCCTCCAACGCGCGCTTTACGGTTAACAAGAGCTTAGCCAGGGATAGGGGCTTCTCCAGAAACTCATAGGCGCCGAGGCGCGTCGCCTCCACCGCTGTTTCCACGGAACCATGTCCGGAAATCATGATTACCGGGGAATCCGGTTTTCCGTCCTCTGACCATTCTTTCAGTAATGATATACCGTCAACATCGGGCATCCAGATATCCAGTAATATGAGATCTGGTCGACGACCCTGACGAGCTCGGCGCGCAGCCTCGCCGCTTTCGGCGACGCTGACTTCGTACCCTTCATCTTCGAGTATCTCTTTTACGAGGTCTCTAATATCTTTTTCATCATCCACGACGAGGATGTGAGCTCTACTCATACCGTTCCTTTTTTCTCGTAATCGTACACATCCATCTCACGTTAAAGGCATTAGAAGCAAACTCTCTAGAACGTTTGCGTACACGTCACTTTACCTATAACCGCAGAAACGTATCTATTTGTCACCCCAAGCGTCACGATCCGCGCCGTACTTTGGTGCTGTGGCGGCCCATTCACTCTAGCGAATAGAAAATCGTTCGACATCATTCACTTCGCTCGCTCATCAAACGTTTCCTGTTCACGACCACCGGTGACGGCCACCAGCGGGAAATGAATCACGATCCGAGCTCCACCTTGCTCGCGATTCTCCGCAAGCAAAACGCCGCCGTGTTCTTCGACAATTTTCTTCACTATCGCCAAACCTAGTCCGCTACCTTTCGGTTTACTGGTAACATAAGGCTCAAACAGCTGCCCCATGAGTTCTTCGCTGATACCCGGCCCGTTATCTTCGACGGAAAGCTCCACCATTTCAAATCCGGTTTGTTCTAACAACTGCGTCGTGATGGTGATTCGCCCGTCGGCGACCTCGTCGACAGCTTCTATGCCGTTCTTTATTAAATTATGCAATAGCTGCCTCATGCGCCCTGAGTCCGCTTCTATCAGCGGCAGTTCCTCGGCTAGCGCGACAGCGACTTGTGGCTCAATGCTCTCCGCTCGATAGAGCTCAAGCACTTCGTCGATTATTGCGTTCAAGTCAAGTTCTTGAAGGTTAAGTTTTGGCGAGCGCGCATAGTCGGAAAAAGCTTTTACCATTTCTTTCATCGTTTCGACTTGTTGCACAATAGTGTGTGTCGCACGGTCCAAAACCTTAGCGTCGGCGGGCTCCATGGTTTTTAAATACTTATGGCGCAATCTCTCGGCGGATAACTGGATCGGCGTAAGCGGATTTTTAATTTCATGGGCAAGACGACGCGCCACCTCCCCCCAGGCGGCATCACGCTGCGCTTGAACCAGTGCCGTAATATCATCAAAGACGATCACGTGGCTCAACACGTCCGCCTCACCCACCAAAGACGCGCCACGGCACAGTAGCACCTGCCGGCCCGTTGCGCCAAAAAATGTGAACTCTTCACGCCACTCTTGAACATTATCACGTAATGGCGGAATAATCGCCTCCACAAAATGGTTTAATAATAGTGAGTTTTTACCGACTTCTTCAATTGATTTACCTATATATTCATTAAGATTTATACCGAAAATCTGACTCGCCGCCGCGTTAATGGTGCGAAGCGCGTGCTGATGATTGAGCACTAACACGCCGGAAGATAGGCGCCCGAGCACCGCTTCTAAATAGGCTTTTTGACCTTCAGCGCGCTGTTTGCTTCGCTCGGCGTCATCTCGTGCTTGTGCGATCTTTCGCGTCATGTCGTTAAACGACTGGACTAAGACACCCAGCTCGTCATTACTCGGGAGCGGCAACTGCTTTCCGTAATCGCCCGATGAAACAAGACGCGTCCCTATAGCCAGCACCCTTATGGGAGCGACCAAACGCCGCGCCGAATAAAACGCCCCCCATACCGCAGTAAACAGCGAAAGTAGCAGTACGAGAGAGAGTGTCAGCATAAAACTGAATTTCAGCGGTTCTCTCATATAGGCCATTTCCTCATACTCCTCGTAACCACTTTGAACCGCTTCAGCCAAGTCGTTGATTCGTTTTGCCACGGGCACCAAGGATTGCAGTACGCGGGGCTCCGCGGTCGCATCTACGTGGGGAACAGGTACAACGACACGTACGTGTAAGCCGCCATCGCGCACAGGGTCAATACCCACGTAGTCGTGTCCTTGCCTCACCTGTAACAAAATTATCTCGTGCGGTTGGTTAGGAATAATCGCCGTCGGTGTGACACTACTTGAGGCGATTATTCGGCCAGACGTGGTCAGCAGTGTTAACTCCGTCGCTTTGCTGTTCTGGCGCAGGTCATTCAAGGTAAAGGGGGCTTCACTGTCTAAAACGCTAGTCAACGCCGTGGCCATCCTTTCGGTCACCTTATGCTGCTCGCGGACACGCTCATCTAGGGCAGCCCTGCTCAGACTTAAAGCACCCTCTAACGCTGACTCGACACGAACATCGAACCAGCTATCAATGCCGCGACGAAGAAATTCAAGAGAAAAATAGTAAACAATAGACACGGGTGTGACCGCTAAGATTACAAACATCACAATTAGCCGAACGCTCAGCCGCGAACCTGTCGCTCGATTGCGGTATTGGCGCACTAGACGCGCTACATTAGCCGCGATAAGAATCAACAATACGATCAACTCCGCGCCACTTACCGCGAGCAGAGTAGGATAGAGCTCGCCAAAGCTCTCAGGGTCTTGCGTTGCGCTGTTCAATAACTTGAGGGATAGACCCAATAGCGCCAGCAGCAACACAACCGGCACGATACCGGTATTTAGGCGTTTTACATTGTCAGTTTCCATACATACCAGTCACTTGCCTGGCGCCATCCGGGCGTAAAATACGCGATGAGGCGCAAAGGCGCGGGCAACGAATCTAAATCAAGCCTGATCCGCACTCGACCCGAATAGTCTTCGTCAGGCTCCAGTAACTGTCTGTCTAACAAAGGCAGGTCAACGATGTTCCCCAAGACATCCAATGCGGTTTGTAAAGAAGGAAAGCTGTGTTGCACGCCGCTGTTTAAGTTGGTTAGGAGATATTGATCTGTTAGTGCGTGGTAACGCAATTCATAGGACTGCTCCAGTGATGCCACCTTCTCATCTAGCCAGTATCTTCGTCCCTTCGTAACGTCGATATCGAGAGAAATGGTAAGCGCAACCCCTTTGCGAAGCGCCTCTACAGGCTGCGCGCTGAGCGGGCAATATACATCCGCGCTTAATTGATACACGTCATCCAACCAGACGGTATCCACGTTACGCACTGCAAACTCATCGGCGGCGACGGACTGCTTAGTCGTTGCGAACAGAAAACAACACGCCGCCGTGACGGTAAGCATTTGGACCATGCTATAAAGGATTGCCTGACGTCTACTGCACGCTACCTGTAACATCTACCGCTTTTCTATACATGCGTAATAAAATCCGTCCATCCCGTTCTGCCCCGGAAGAATTTGCACACCGATGCCCGTTGACCGCGCCCAATCATGGTGCGTGGAGCGTGTCCGAGCATCATGGTGGCACGTTAAAAATGCTGCCACTGGGCTGTGGTTCTCTTCTGGCAAAATCGAGCACGTCGCATACAACAGCATACCCCCACTCTTTAGTAAGGGCCATAACTGGTTGAGCATTAACGCTTGCGCTTTATTCAAACGCGCAATATCTTGCGAAGTACGTAAGGTTTTTATGTCCGGATGTCGCCTAATTACACCCGTTGCTGAGCACGGGGCATCCAACAGAATACGGTCGAACTGAACTCCGTCCCACCACGACTCGGGCACCGTTGCGTCCCCACAGACAACGCTCGCCGCAAGGTCGAGTCGTGACAAATTATCGCGCACTCTCTCCAAACGATGCGGGTCCTTGTCCACGGCCACTAATTCTGAAATACCGGGCTGTCTCTCCAAGATGTGGCACGCTTTACCGCCGGGCGCAGCGCATGCATCGAGGATTCGCTGCCCGGGCTGTAAATCCAACAACTCCACCGCCAGCTGCGCGCCACCATCTTGCACCGAAACGGCACCGATCGCAAAACCAGGCAAACGCTCTACATCGACGGGTTGCTCCAAACGGATGCCATCAGGACAATGCGCCAACGGTTGCCCGCTATAACCGGCTTCCTGTAATTGTATTAAGTAGTCATTGCGAGGTATTTTCCGCCGGTTTACACGCAAGACCATGGGTGGCCGCTCATTATTAGCCGCAATGATCGCTTCCCAATCCGCGGGCCAACTGGCACGAAACCTTTCCAGCATCCACGAAGGATGGGCCAATCGAGCCGTATAGTCGGCATCGACCCGCTCCGTCGTTGAGGCGCGGTCTCGCTGGTAAGCGCGCAGCACAGCATTTACAAGACCTGTTGACCACGTTTTTTTTAACGCCCTCGTCGCGCCAACCGTTTCGGCCACGGCCGCATGCTCGGCAATGCGCATATACGAGAGCTGATACAACCCAATCAGCACTAGACAATAAACATCTGTATCCTTACGTCGAAGCGGTTTGGCCAGTAACAACGCCGCCATTGCGTCGAGCCGGGACTTCCACCGCAACACACCGTAACACAGCTCTTGAACGAAGCTACGTTCGGCAGGATTAGCAAGCCGACTCATCAACGAGGGCAACGCGGTGCTTAGCGAGCGTCCATCCTGGATCACGCTCTTCAGAATTAAAGCTGCGGCAACTCGTGATTGCATTCGCCTACCACGCTGAGACGCAATAGCATCAAGCGGTGCTGTTTTCAACGCTCGACAGGGGAGAACTCAGCGCCGTACCGGTGTTTACAGCGCGTGATTTTAACAGCTCGGCCACCGGCATCGCGCGTCCGCCGGGGAGCTGCACTTCGAGAAGGCGCACTACACCCTCGCCAGCGGCAACATCAATGCCTCGATCATTGACGGCAACGACCGTACCGGGCCTATCAGCCCCGTCGCCCGGCATCGCTTTGGCCTGCCACACGTGTAGAGGCCGTCCCTCGAGTTCGGTTCGCGCCACGGGCCACGAGTTAAAGGCTCTCACCTTGAGTTCAATAGCACGTGACGGGGCTGACCAATCAATCCAGGCTTCTTCCTTGGCAATTTTCGCAGCGTAGCAAGCGCCGTCATTGTCTTGGGCTTCGGCTTGCGCGTTGCCCGACGCCAGTAACCGCAGCGCAGTCAAAACCGCTGCCGCACCAAGCTGCGCGAGTTTATCGTGAAGCGTCGCACCCGTCTCATCTGCGCCAATAGGGCAAGGCTCACGCACCAACATATCGCCCGTATCCAAGCCTTCGTCCATCTGGATAATCGTAACACCCGTTTCCGCATCGCCCGCAAGGATTGCCCGCTGAATGGGTGCCGCACCACGCCAACGCGGCAACAGCGACGCGTGTAGATTGATACAACCCAGTCGCGGCGTTGCCAGTACATCCTGCGGTAAAATGAGACCATAAGCGACAACAACCATAATATCCGCGTCGTGGGAGCCCAATTGGTCTACGACCTCGTCGCTTTTCAAAGATGCGGGCTGAACTACGTGCAGCGCCCTATCAAGCGCCAATCGCTTTACTGGACTTGGCCGCAGTCTCCGCCCTCGCCCGGCGGGCCGGTCCGGTTGAGTGTATACAGCACAGACTTGGTGTTCCGAATTCACGATTTCTTTGAGTGTCACCGCCGCGAAATCGGGAGTTCCCGCAAAAATAATTCTCACGAAAAATTACCTTAATTATATTTCTCTGTGTCTCCGGGACTCATCCCTCATCAACAGTTCTGCCCGCAGCTCGTGCCCTAACCCAAGGAGAGCCCGATCCGGCAATTGGAAGTTCGCCGAGCGATAGTGAAGTAACAATCTCCCGCCGGCGGCTTATCTCGGAATGCTAACCCGCATTTCTCACAGGGCGAGCCACTGACTTTAAAACTCTTCAAAAACATACCTCTACACGATTAGGAAAAAACGGGCACGACCAATGGTGTCGTCATCGTGGTGTCAGCGGCACACCCTAATCGCGCGCAGCGCCGATGTGGCCCCGTGCACTCGACCCGCGGCATTACATGGTTCGTCGCCGGTTTTTTTCTAATTTTTTTTGTATCCGCTGCCTTTTTAGCGCTGAAAGGTAATCGACAAATAGCTTCCCTTCTAGGTGGTCTATTTCGTGCTGAATGCACACTGCAAGCAGATCTTCAGCACGGATCTCGAAGAGCTGGCCGTCGAGATTAAGGGCTTTTACCGCCACTCGCTTCGCCCGCCTCACTTTCTCGTAAGTGTTCGGCACGGAAAGACAACCCTCTTCCGTCTCCTCGTCGCCTTCACTTGAGAGAATCTCAGGATTAATCAAGCAAAATGGCTGACTCCGGTCATCCGAAATATCCACCACGAGAATCCGCTTCAAGACATCAACCTGAGGTGCAGCCAAGCCGATGCCAGGTGCTTCATACATGGTTTCAAACATATTATCAACTAAAACACGGATTTCATCATTCACGTCGTCGACGGGCTCGGCAGTTCGTCGCAGTCGGGGATCGGGAAAATGCAGTATTGGTAAAATTGCCACGGAATTCACATTAAGTTATCAAAAGTATGGGCGATATATGCAATAAGGCTAGCAAAATGATACCCAATTTAGGGCGTTCAACGCCACCCGGAACATCTAGCAGCCGTTTACTTGGACAGATAACGAATCAGGGGAAGAGACTCCTATGCGATTTAAGCACCTTTTTTGCGGTCTTGCCTTAACATTGATACTCGGCGGCGTGGCCATGGCCGAAAGCGTCACGCTTCACCCCGATGCGCCCGAGCGATATGTGGTGAAACGGGGCGATACGCTGTGGGACATCTCGGAGCATTTTCTGCGTGACCCGTGGTTGTGGCCCGAAATCTGGCAGGTCAATCCGGAGATTAAAAACCCCCATCTCATCTACCCCGGCGACGTGGTGTTCCTCACCTACGACGCCGACGGTCGCCCTATGCTAACTGTTCAACGAGGCCGGCCCAC
>CALZJI010000180.1 GCA_945787615.1 uncultured Chromatiaceae bacterium
ACACTGACGATGCACTGCAGATCGTTACACCAGGGTACTTCACATCTCACGTACTTTCTTGGCACCGAAGAACTCGAAAGTATCCCGGAATATTCAGATCACAGGCCTATTGCCTTCCGGAAACGGCTCGGCACCTTGTTTATAGATCCTACTATCAACAAGTCGCACGAGGTCTTTGACCACGCGCCGTCAAACCAAATGCTCGTCCAGCGACACGGCCTTTATATAGGCGTACACTTTCATGCCTGGCACTAACGCCAGGTTAGCGAGCGATTTCTGGGTAATACGGGCCAACAGCGCCTGTCCAGCGATATCCACCTTAACGAGAAGAGAGTGTCTTTTTTCGTTGGGCCGGCCAACCTCCAATACCCTGCCCTCTAAGATATTCAAAACACTCGTTGGCGCTTGTGGAAGTGCTATCGCTAGCGACACATTGCTCGCCAGAACGTAGATGCGTAGTGCTTCGCCTACCCGAATGTCGCGTTTCGGAATATAGAGTTTCTCGTCATCTACTCCCAACAACGTTAACTCATACTCGGGCTCATGGCCGAGAACACGCGTTTCTAACACCGCACCAGTCTGCTCTTCCAAGTAGTCAAACAAATCCAAACGGGAAAATACGTCACGAATACCCCCTTGTGCGACGACCTTACCCTCGTTTAACAACACAACCCAATCGGCTAGCTGATAGAGTTCGCTAATGGCGTGGCTGACATAGATAACGGGTATGTCAAACTCTGCGGGTAGTTTTCGTAAAAACGGAAGGATTTCACGCTTTCGACGGATGTCCAACGACGCAAGAGGTTCATCCATCAACAACAACCGAGGGCTTGCCAATAGCGCACGGCCAATGGCGACGCGCTGTTGTTCACCCAATGAAAGACTGGCCGGTTTGCGCGCTAGAAGACCACCAATACCCAATAAGTCGATCACTTTATTCGCAGCGATACGCCGCCCTGTCGGGGGTGTTCGTTTCAAGCCATAATTCAAGTTAGCGTTAACATTAAGATGCTGGAAAAGCCGTGGTTCTTGGAATACCATCGCGATATCCCGACGATGGGGAGGAACGAAAATACGCTGCGCGCTGTCATGCCAGACGCGTTCACCAAATCCCACAAACCCGGTCGCGCCGCGCTCTAGACCCGAAATACAGTGGAGCAACGTCGTCTTGCCGCTCCCCGACGGGCCGAATACAGCAGTGATACCACTCGCCACGGCTTCCAGGTCAACAGAGAAATAAAAGCCTTCGCGAGGCAACTGGATGCGGGTTGTTAAGGCGGTCATGCGATTCGATAACGGAAACGGCGATTTACCACGTAAACAGCTAACAACACGACGAACGAGAAGGCCAACAAGCCGGCAGACAACGCATGGGCGGTAGCATAATCCAACGACTCGACGTGTTCGTAAATGGAAATCGATAAAACTAGCGTCTTACCGGGAATGCTGCCCCCCACCATAAGCACAACGCCAAACTCGCCTAACGTATGCGCGAAACCTAACACAGCGGCTGTAACGTAGCCGCGTACAGCCATAGGAACGCAGATGCTAAAGAACGCATCTACAGGAGATGCCCGCAAACACGCCGCCGCCTCCAGCGGTTTGTGGCCAATAGCCTCAAAGGTACCTTGTAACGGCTGCACAACAAACGGGAGCGAATAAAGCACGGAGGCAATGACCAATCCCGTAAACGTAAAACTCAACGCCGAACCCGTTAACTGTTGCCATGGCGCACCTATCCACCCCTGTGGTCCGAACGCCAACAGCAGATAAAAACCCAAAACTGTTGGCGGCAATACCAATGGGAGGGCGACAACCGCTTCGACGGCCGGCTTCCATCGCCTCTGTGTTCGGCTTAGCCACCAAGAAACAGGCGTGCCAACCAACAACAATACAACGGTCGTTAACCCGGCAAGCTTCAAGGTAAGAAAAATCGGTGAAAGATCGATTGACGTTAAAGACATCGACTGCTAAGGAACACCGTAACCGGTCTGCTCAATGACCTCGCGCACGGCGGGTTGTTTTAGAAACCTCATAAATTGCGTTGCCGCTCGATTATGTTTGGCGCGATTCAACACTACCGCGTCTTGTCGTATTGGCTGATAATAGGTTTGTGGAACTTCCCAAACACGCGTTGCCGCGGCATTGGATTTACTAAGAACTTGAGCTAACGCTACAAACCCTAACTCCGCATTGGCCGTCGCGACAAATTGGTATGTTTGCGCAACGTTCTCGCCATAGACGACGTTACCTTGTACGATCTCCCATAGGTCCATAGTCACTAGCGCTTGTTTTGCCGCCGCTCCATAAGGTGCAATTTTCGGATTGGCAAGCGCCAGATGACGAAACGCGCCGCGCCGCAACACCGCCTCACCATGTGCTACATTTTTATCTGTCGCGCTCCACAACACTAATCTCCCCAACGCATAAGAAAAACGGCTTCCTTTTACCGCAAGCCCTTCATTCTCTAAACGAAGCGGTAAGGCCGCATCGGCCGACAAAAAAACATCAAACGGCGCGCCTTGCCTAATTTGCGCGTAGAGCTTGCCGCTCGACCCGCGACTCTCAATAATTGTGTAGCCCGTTTCCATTTCGAAACGACTCTTTAAAACCTTAAAGGTCGTTGCGAAGTTTGCAGCGACGCCCGCGTGCACGTCGGAAGCAACGACCGTCGCTGAGTTGACGCAGAGAAGAAAAAAGACCACCATTCTCATAGAGAGATTGTGCCACATTTATCGCTCAACCTGCACGCCACCTGAAAATAACGTACTACCAACAAGTGACATGCCTTAAGATCAAACGCGAATAATGGCAACCCATCAAACACATACGTCAACGGGACGGAAGCTTCTCTCGGTAGACGATGCCTTAGAATTGCTGCTATCGGCGGGTAAAAAAAACGGGGGGCGATGCCCCCCGAAGTTCTACAGGGAAAACGTTATTTCCGTGTCTCAATATAACGATTGCTTTCCCCAATGAAACGTTTTATTCGTTTTTCGACAATTGCTTACTCCATTAGGTCCTTTATTGGTAAGAGTCCTCAAGCTGTAATGGGACACCTCTTACATTAAAATTAAAGTTTAAGCTTCGGTACTCACCTCAGCCTACGCTAATTTCACTCTCCTTCTACTTCACTGAATTCGGTCAGGATCAATTTACCGTCGCCGTCAGTGTCTGCGTCGGCAAACCTTTCGGGCAGGCCTTTCAGCTGCGTCGCTTCTTCCGGAGTTACGAAACCATCCTGATCTGCATCCAGTGTCGCGAATTTCTCTTCCGCCGTCGCCGCCGCAGCTTTTTTCATTTCATCGCCAGCCAGTGCTTGACCGGCAAAGAACATTCCCGCTAATACGCCAATCGTGATCATTTTCTTCATTTATCTTTACTCCGTCGATTAAGTTATTATGGTTACGTGGCGAGCGCTAAAATTGCACCCACCTAAACCCACGAAAGCATAGATCGAGCCAACTCGTTATTTTTTATATATTTCATTCATTTAGCGGAATTGGATTGATAATTAACGTGTCCTCATAACAATAAACATGTCGCCACGGCGAGACAAATTGCGCTATGCCAATAAGTAATAATACCTACTTTAGTCGCGCATTAGTCTTATAAATGAATCGGCATAATAGTGTTAAGACCCCTACAGTCCTCTGAAAAAAATAGAAAATTTCCGGCTTACCCTCAATATCATCCAAATAGATGTGACAAAATCGAGACGCCCTTTCGACCACCCATGTTACGTACTTCCCTATAAAAACAACCTGTCGCCGATAGACGACAAAAAAAAGTCATTGGCGCACATAAGGCAAGCAGCGGCGTCGTGTCCGTAAAGGACAAACCTTGTATATCGGAAAGGAATAGCGATGCAAACAGGACGCCGGGGCCGTATTCTCGCGTCTTAGAGGGAAATTGGGGCGTTATTTCAATGCGAGCAGCCCAGAACATGGACGCGCCCTCGCGGATAGGATTTAGCGAGAACGCGCAATGGCAACAACTACCGTAAATTCAAAATTTATTGCGGCGACGCGGCTTTAAAGGTTGCTGGGTCCACCTGATGACGGTGTAAAAGCTTATAAAACTCCGTACGGTTTCGCTTGGCTAAACGGGCCGCTTGACTGACATTCCCACCAGTAATCTTCAACAGCTTCAGAATGTAATCCCGCTCAAAACGGGCTTTGGCATCCTTAAGCGAGGGCATTTCTAACGGCTGGTCCTGCAGCGCACCTTGGACTGAGCTAGCGGGTATCACCGTGGTTGTACACAGCGCAAAGGCTTGTTCGACGATATTGCGCAATTGACGAACGTTGCCCCGCAAAGGCGCAGCGATGAGTACCTCTAACGCAGCGGGAGAAAAAGTTTTTGGTGGCTTATCGTACCTTTCGGCCAACTCCGCTAGCACGGCATTAACAATAAGCGGTATATCCTCCCGTCGCTCTGACAATGGCGGGATCTCCAGAGAAACGACATTCAAACGATAATACAGGTCTTCGCGAAACCGCCCTTGTTTCACTTCTTCTCTAATATCGCGGTGGGTTGCGGAGATTAACCGAATGTCCACTGAAACCGTTTGTGCCGAGCCTAGCGCGCGGACTGATCGTTCTTGGATGACGCGGAGTAATTTTGCTTGTAGCCCAATGGGCATGTCGCCAATTTCATCCAGAAATAAGGTTCCTCCGTCGGCCTCGAGTATGAGTCCCTTATAGTTTCGTGTCGCACCTGTAAACGCGCCTTTTGTGTAACCGAATAACTCAGACTCCAGCAATTGCTCCGGAATGGCCGCGCAATTTATCGTGATAAAAGGGTTATCGCAACGATGACTGGTTTTATGGATAGCACGCGCGAAGAGTTCCTTTCCCGTTCCGCTATCACCCTTTATGAAGACGCTTGCATCACTTTGTGCCACTAACCATGCCTGGTGCAGCAAATCTTCCATAAGGGGACTGCGCGTAATGATTTCTTTACGCCAGGCTTCGTCAATATAGGGCCGCCCTTCTCTCTCGCTTGGGCCGCCCATCCCAACCGCACGCTCAACCTGAGATAAGAGGTCTTTACTGTCAAATGGCTTGGTTATAAAGCCGTATACGCCATGATGAGTCGCCTTGATCGCGTCGGGTATTGACCCATGCGCCGTCAACATAATCACTGGCAGTGAAGGGTTATCTCTTCGAATGGCCTCTAAAAGCTGCAAGCCATCAATCCCCTGCATTCTCAAATCCGTGATAACCAGATGCGGACGGCAAATAGCAAGCTGGTCAAGCGCTTTCTCACCACTGTCGACGGCAATAACGCTATAACCCGCCGTTTCTAAGCGAAACGATAAAAGTTGAAGCAGGTCCCGGTCGTCATCTACCACAAGTACCGTTGCTCTATTCGTTGTCATGATTATCGCCTATATCTCGTTCCATAATGCTCGCTTCAATGGATTTTAATTGGTTTAACTGATCTTGAAATTTAGTTAATTCCGCCTGTTGTTGCTTGATTTCCTCTTCCAAGGATTGATTGCGCTCCACCAGTCGGGCTTTTTCTTCTAACAGGCTGTTCTCGTGATCTACCCGCTGCAGCTGTTTGTCTATCATGCTCGAAAAGCTATCCGCAAAGAACTGCCAAAACTCCCCAGCTTCCTTTTCTCCTAAAAAGCTGTCGTCTAATAGCGACACAGCTAATCTGTAATTTTCCGCGTCCGTATCAGCGTAAACGAGCAGCAGCGCGTATTTAATGCGATTCACAACGCTCGGATCAGCATTAAACGATTCACTCACCTTAGCCAATTCATCGTCCAACACTTCCTTTGGCAATGTATTGATATCGTTATAGTATTTTCTTATCTGCCGAATCTCTTCGTAACCCGCATATTGGTGTTTAATCAAGATACGCTGCCGCTCACCGAATCCAAAAATGCGCGGTTCGGGGAATGTACACCCACTTATCAAAAGCATGTAGATAGACATTATTACGGGTACAATTGGTTTATAAGCAATATTCATGCCGCAACCTTGTCTAAATGCGCTGGCAGCGTAACTCGAAAATGTGCCCCTTGCTGACCATCTTGCACAACCTCAATCGATCCGTGATGAAATTGAACAAATTCCATAGCAATGGACAACCCCAAACCGCTACCTCGTATATCGCTATTGGGCGTGGAGTTACCGCGATAAAAAGCCTCGAAGACCTGTTGAGCATCTTCGGACGCGATCCCGGGGCCGCTATCAACGACGTCCAAAACAACGCGGTGTTCCACTTGCGACAAGTCGACTGTTAACCGACCCTGTTCCGGTGAATATTTGATAGCGTTCGAGACGAGATTGTCCACGACGACGCGTAACTTTTCGCGATCGCCGTGGATGTGAAGCTCGCGACAATTAAGCTGCAAATCGATGCGTTTCGCCAATAGCGCCAGCTTGTGATCCGCCGCAACGTCCTCAATCACTTGGTCGAGCCGTACGTCCCCTACGTCAAGGGTCGCTTTTTTTGCCTGCACCATATTAAAATTCAACAAATTTTCAATCATTTTTTGCAATAACAAGGAATTACGCTGCAACACTCGCGCTACCTCTGTTTGCTGCTTGTTTAGCTGGCCAAGCACGCCTTCCGCCATTAAGGCACTGCCTTCCCGAATTGCCGTTAACGGCGTTTTTAGTTCGTGGGATACGTGCCGCATGAATTGTCCTTTCTTCTCCTCCAATTCCACCAGCCGATGTCTGAGCCAGTTTAGGCGCTCACCTAAAGACTGGAGATCTTTCGGCCCTCTCACTTTGATATCGTGATCCAATTTTCCGTTCCCCAGGCCTCGTATTGCATCATCGATCTGGTGAATTGGCCGATAAATCATGGTCGACAGAAAGATGGCAAAAACTATGGTTCCCGGCACTAACACCGCCACCTGCCAATTCAACAAGCGCTCTGCCTTGTCCGCCATCGCCGCTAACACTTGTACTTGGCTATTAATCCACCGTTGGCTCTCTTGGAGAATGGACTCTCCTAGCTGGTTTAAACCACCGAATTCTTGTTTAGAATCAAATTGTTCAGCTAGATTTACCTCTTCTTGGTTGAGGTATTGAAATAGTATCTCTTCTTTCGCTTTTAACGTATCCAGCTGACTCCGTAAAAACGCTTCTTCGGCTAAATCACTGAGAATCTCAGTCGTTTGCTGGAACTGTACCCGACGATTCTCGTAGTTGTGGAGAAGCGTTTCGTCGCTTAGCACCTGATATTGTCTCGCGGTTCGTTCCATCTCAGTAATCTGCTCTACCAGCGACTGGCTCACCATAGAGGCTTGAGCCGCTCGATAGACCGCGGATTCGCTTTTTACGAACAAGCGATCCACGTACAACCCCATGTTAACGAGCGCGATCGACAATGGTAGCGTGACGACGCAAAACCCAATCAACAACAACACAAAGAACGATTTCGGGCGATAAGTTAAATTAAGGCCCTTTGCCATAGATAATCCCCCGTTGTCAGATGGGCTCCTCAACAAAACGTTCACCACGTTCAGCCGCCCCGCCGTGCTCACCAGATCCAGCCCGCACTTCTCATCCGATCCGCACGATCTCTCAGCGGTCGGAAACCCTAGAACTGTACAAACGCTCACCGCTGAAGACACCGGCGTAGTGGTTCAGTGACGACATCGACCGGAACACAGACATTGTACACTAATTCTCGGTCGCCAACACTAGATCACGCATGAGAATTTGTATATTAACTATTGTTTTATTTGCCTTTTGCACACCAACGACCGCCCAAAGTGCATGAAAACAAATTCACCCATCAGGGTGGTAAAACCGACGTGAATACAGCAATGGATTCAGCGCAACTGATAGATGGTTCGACCTACCTCGTAGCGTCGGATTCATTGGTGAAAAACGACGCTCGCAGCAAGCCCTTGGTATACTCGTCAGACGGGGAATTGAATAATGCTTCGGTGGTGCCTTGCTCAACAATCCTACCGTGCCTCATAACGATAATCCTATGGGCAATCGCTCGTATTACCTTAAGGTCATGGGTAATAAAGAGATAACTCATCTTTCGCTGGACCTGTAAGTTCCGAAGTAACGAGAGCACTTGTTTCTGTACCGACACATCGAGCGCACTCGTCGGTTCATCCAGCAGCACTATTTTGGGTTCAAGGATAATGGCACGAGCAATGGCAATGCGCTGCCGTTGGCCCCCCGAGAATTCGTGGGGATAGCGGCTCAGCATATTCGCCTCCAAACCCACCTCCTCCAAGACCCGTATTACTCGGTCTCTACGTTGGATTTTCGTCAACTCCGAAGCATGGATGCGTAGACCTTCTCCGATTATTTGCTCAATGTTCATGCGCGGTGCCAGCGACGAATAAGGATCCTGAAATACAACTTGAAAGTAACGTCGTAAGCGACTTATTTCTCTAACTTTTAAGCCATCTATTCGCTGGTTGTCGTAACGAACCTCGCCGCAACATGGCTGCAGTCGCCACAAGCACATGCCCAACGTTGACTTGCCGGAGCCAGACTCGCCGACTACGCCCAATGTCTCCCCCGCGCGTAGCACGATATCGACATTGTCCACGGCTTTGACTTTATTGACAGCGCGGCGGAAAAAACCGGACTTAAGCATAAACGTCCGCTGCAAATGCCTTCCTTCAAGCAGCACCCCTCCGCCAACGGAGGCCGCCTTACTCTCGTCAATTATTCTTTCCGGCTGGCTTTGCAACAGGTGCGTTGTGTAGGGATGTTTGGGACCTCGAAACACTGTCTCGACATCGGCCTGCTCCACAATTCTTCCCGTTTGCATAACGCAGATTCTATCGGCAAAGCGCCGAACGAGGTTCAAATCATGGGTGATCATCATCACCGCCATATTGAATTCTCGCTGTAGCGCCTCCAACAGCTCAAGAATCTGTAGTTGTACGGTGACATCTAAGGCGGTGGTCGGCTCATCGGCGATTAAAACGTTCGGATTACACGCCAACGCCATCGCGATCATGACCCGTTGACGCTGCCCGCCCGAAAGCATGTGTGGATAAGAATCGATTCTTTTGTGCGGATGTGGGATCCCGGTCCGGTCCAATAAATCAATCATTCGCTTTCGCGCCGCAGCCCGACTTAGGCCCTCGTGAACAACGAGCGGTTCAACGAGTTGATCACCAATCGTAAAGACCGGATTGAGCGAGGTCATGGGCTCCTGAAAGATCATTGCAATGTCCTTGCCGCGCACCCGCCTTAATGTCCCCTCTGGAGCATCCAGTAAGCTCTCGCCTCGAAATGAAATCGTCCCTGTTGGGTAAATCACAGATTTCGGATCGAGAAGCCGTAGTATTGACAGCGCTGTGACCGATTTACCCGATCCGGACTCGCCCACGAGGGCAAGTTTCTCACCTGGAGCGAGCGTAAAACTGACGTTTCGAACGACTGTGTTAACTCGCTCGCCGTGGCCAAATGCCACGGACAGGTCGCAAACTTCCAGTAACTCGTCTCTTACAATTGAACTGGTACTCACAACTGTTCTCGCACCTCACCATTTATCGTTTACTCTGAAGCAGCTACGGGTATAACTCAGTGGCACGCGCTTGACGAAATCATCGCTATACGTCGCTCGTGGTAAAGGTATTAGGCAGAGCGTCAAGCATCGTGATAGCGGGCTAACTTGATACACAGCAAGAAACATTAGATTATATACAGCAGCGTAACTATATCTACAGATACCCTAATAAGGAATAGAAATCCCGTTACCACATCGATCGCTTATCTATGGAACGACGCTTTACTTTTAAGGATTTTTCCCTCTTCGCGTTCATGACGTTGTTATTCGTAACCGTCCTGTTGTCCATGTACATGGTTGACAGGCAATGGGAAAAAATGACGGAAATGCAGCGAACCATGGAAGAACAAGCCGGAGATTTGAGGGAACTGCGCGAAACCATTCGCTCGGTGGATCAACGCATCCGATCGGCCCCGCGGAACCTAAGCCTCACGGAAAAGGTTGACGAAACAGCCAGCGCGCCGTCTGCTTTCCAACGCGCCACCGAAGCGTCACGCAAAGCAGACTTCGCTCACGGAGATTGGCGCGTCACAGCGTTCAATGTCGGCCTTAAAACCATAACACCCCTCGTCTCCGCGGACGCTTACGCCGCCGATGTTCAGAGCTACGCCATTGAGTCATTGATTGCAAGGAATCCGGAAACCCTTGAATGGGAGGGCCTAATCGCCAAAGACTGGCATGTCAGCGACGATGGTCTAACGTTTACATTTCAGTTACGTAACGATGTGAGGTTCTCCGACGGCCAGCCTTTAGAGGCGAGCGACGTGGAATTCACGTTCTCGTTCATTATGAACGAGACCATTGCAGCACCGCGCTCAAGGGCATTCTACGAAAAAATAGAGCGTGTTTCGGCAACGGATAAGTATCAAGTCGTCTTTACCTTTAAGGAGCCCTATTTCAACAGCCTGTCTTTGGCAGGCGGTATCGGCGTATTGCCACGCCATTTCTACGAACCGTACCTCAGCGAACCGGAGAAATTCAACCAATCAAAAGGGCTGTTACTCGGATCGGGGCCCTATCGGCTCAAGGACCCGACAGGCTGGTCACCGGATAAAGGTTTTGTTGAGTTGGAGCGTAATCCGCGGTATTGGGGGCCCGTGCTACCGGCATTCGATCGTTTAATATGGAAAGTCATTGAAAACGACAGCGCCCGCTTGACGACATTTCGTAACGGTGAAATCGATACCTACAGTGCCCGTCCCGTTGAATATAGAAAACTGCTGCAAGATGACGAGCTGACCGCTCGCACGCAGAATTTTGAGTACATGAGCCCAACGGCGGGATACAGTTACATCGGTTGGAACCAAAAACGAAATGAGAAGCCGACTCGTTTCGCGGATAAGCGTGTCCGCCAGGCGATGACCTACTTGGCGGACCGCCAGCGCATTATCGACGAGATTTTTCTGGGTTACGCCGAAGCGGCGATTAGCCCCTTTAATCCTCGTAGCAAACAACACGCGCCCGAACTCACCCCTCGCGAGTTCAATCTCGAGAAAGCACAACAGCTGCTCACTGAGGCGGGCTACGCCGACCGCGATGGTGACGGCATCTTGGAGGACGGTCACGGCGAGAAATTCGAATTCGAATTAGTTTACTTTCAAGATAACGAAGATACTAAACGGATGGTGTTGTTCCTCAAGGATCTCTACGGGCGAGCGGGCGTGTTACTCAAACCCAAACCGACGGAATGGGCAGTTCTTATCGATCTAATCAAAAAACAGGACTTCGAGGCTATTACGCTCGGCTGGACCAGCGGCATTGAGACTGATATTTACCAAATGTTCCATGGCAGCCAGGCGATTCCGGGCGGTGACAACTTCGTCAATTATAGGAACAAAAAACTGGACACCCTTATCGAGCAGGCTCGCGCCACAGTGGTTGAGGATCAACGCATGCCGCTATGGCAAGAATGCGAACGTATTCTGCATGAGGACCAACCCTATACGTTTTTAATGCGCCGCAAATCCCTGATCTTTGTTGATCGGCGCATACAAAATCTTGAGATCACGAAACTTGGATTAAATGTCAGTGCGGTCCCCGTCGAAATCTATGTCCCAGCAGCCCTGCAGCGATATACGCCCTAATCCACGACTCCACAGCATACGATGTATAGCTACGTAATACGACGTCTTTTGCTCATGTTTCCTACATTGATCGGGATTACGCTGGTCGTGTTCATTGTTATGGCCGCATCACCAGGGGGCATCGGCGCCCAAAGCCTCATTGAAGGTCAAAACCTCGAACCGCAAGCAAAAAAAGCGCTGGAAGACTACTATAACCGTCGCTACGGCCTCGACCAACCGCCCCCCGTACAGTATTTGCGCTGGCTGAATAATATCTCGCCCATTGGCTTCACCCTCGATGAAAGCAATAACGTCGACGGGTTTTCCTTCACCAAGGGATCTGATCTCGGGCAAAGTATACGCTTCGGTCGACCGGTGTTGGACCTCATTGCGGAACGCGTCCCCATCACCCTACTCCTTAACGTGATAACTATCCCTATCATTTATGCCGTCGCCATTGCCATCGGCGTCCGTGCGGCGAGCCAACGGGGTCAGCCATTCGATCTTGGCTCCAGCGTAACCATACTCGGATTATGGTCAATCCCAACAATGTTGGCAGGCGTATTACTCATTGGTTTTTTTGCCAGCGACCAGTATTGGCGCTGGTTCCCCACCGCCGGTTTGAACCGGCGCGAAGCGTTAGACATGCCCTTCATGCCTCATTGGAGTTCAGTCACGGATCTGCTGTTGCTCTTTTCATTAATGTCCATCGGTGTAACAGCGCTAGTGATAGCAAGCCTAAAGTACACAGTACGGACGAGAATGTTATGGATGGGCTTGATTGGCACGGGTTTAGGTTTGGCAATGGGTCATAGCCTTCCCGGCGGCGACAACGACGTTATCGCCATCGTACTTGCCGCTTTGGCGGGCGCCGCGGCCGCGGCAACCGCGTATACGGATTATGCCAGCTTCCGCACCACACTAATGGGCATAACGGGCGCCATGCTTGGGCTCCTCTTGGCTTGGCCGTTAATGCAAGGCGAATTCGTGAGGGGTTTCCTATTGGACCGCATCTGGCACCTAATTTTACCGGTTGTTTGCTTATCTTACGGTGGCTTTGCCTTCCTCGCCAAACTAACACGTACCGCCGTATTGGAGAATTTGCTAGCGGATTATGCGCGAACGGCGCGCGCAAAAGGTGTCCCAGATCAACTCGTCTTGTGGCGCCATGTATTTCGCAACAGTTTATTACCGCTGATTACGGTCACCGCAACCCTACTACCGGGGTTGCTTGCCGGTTCAGTGATTGTAGAGAGCATCTTTAGTATTGACGGAATGGGAAAACTCGCCGTCGAGTCGGTTAAAGCCCGCGACCGCGAACTGGTGTTATCGATCACCTTCATTAGCGGTTTATTGACACTGGCAGGCTACCTTATTGCCGATATCTGCTATGCCATCGCCGATCCACGAGTCAGCTATGACTAAAGGCCAAACTCCACCCTCGAAGCCTCCGCGAACGTCTGAGCATCGCAACACGAGTCGCAGTTTCAGCGCCATCGTGTTGCGCGAAGTCTTAAGCCGGTGGGGGGCCCGCCTCGGTTTGGCGTGGATCGCGGTCCTCGTTATGGTTGCGGTATTCGCTCCCTTTATCGCATCCAGTCACCCGTTGTTGGTCAGCGAAAACAACTCGACAACGAGCCCCGTGCTTCGCCACCTTACGGCGACTGACGTTGCGCTCTTAGCCGTATTCTTTTGTACGCTATTCCTGTTGTTCGTCCGCACCGCGCTGCACGTTAAGTTCCTCATCCTCCTATGCGCCGGAATCGCTGCCAGTGCGTTCAGCGCTATGGTTGTTTCGCCCCCTCAGCTCGTCATTTATGAGCAGTATCGCGAAAGACAAGTCGCGGGGCATTTCGATTGGGCTCTATTTGCACCGATACCGTATTCACCGAAAGACTATTTACGAGACCACGGTGAGACCGGTTTAGAATCACCATTGGCGGAAAAACAACGAACGCATTGGTTTGGCACCGAAGAAAACGGCGCGGATGTACTCAGTCGCATGATTCACGCATCGCGCATTGCACTGGGCATTGGTTTTATTGCAACGGGCATCGCGATGATCATCGGCGTTATTATCGGCGGTCTCATGGGCTATTTCTCCGGCCTTCTCGATATTATCGGCATGCGCTTGGTAGAAATCTTTGAGGCCATCCCAACATTGTTCCTACTTCTTACATTCGTTGCCTTTTTCGGCCGCAGTCTTTATATCATGATGATCATTATCGGTGTAACCAGTTGGTCGGGTTACGCCCGCTATATCCGTGCCGAATTTCTTCGTCTTCGGGAACAAGATTACGTCCAAGCCGCGGTAGCGTGCGGCTTGCCTTTGCGCTCCGTTCTTTTCCGCCACATCCTACCCAACGGGGTCGCGCCTATTCTCGTCGCCGCCAGTTTTGGCGTGGCCTCCGCAATCCTCGCCGAAGCCACCCTCAGTTTTTTAGGCTTGGGTCTTGTGGACGACCCCTCCTGGGGGCAAATGCTCAACCAAGCGGTGACCTCGTCCACCTTCAACTGGTGGATGGCCGCATTCCCCGGCGGAGCGATTTTTCTCACGGTGTTCGCGTATAACCTCATTGGCGAAGCCATGCGCGATGCGCTTGATCCTTACTTAAAAAAATCCTCGATGTGAGAACCGATTAAGCGCAATGTTACTTCAAGTTAAAAACCTCAAGACCCACCTAAGCGTCAGTAACGAAACGGTACAGGCCGTTGACAATATAAGCTTCGAGATCGGTAAAGGGGAGACGTTCTGCTTAGTCGGTGAATCAGGGAGCGGCAAGTCTGTTTCCGCATTATCGGTGATCCAGCTTCTACCGACGGGTATTGCATCACACCCTAGCGGTCAAATAGTGTTCGATTACCGCCATGACGATGGCACCATCGAGCGCGTTGACATGCTTCGCATCAACGAACAAAAACGACGCAAAATTCGTGGATCACGAATCGCGATGATCTTCCAAGAACCCATGACATCGCTCAATCCCGTTTATACCGTTGGAGATCAAATTATAGAAGCGCTGCAACTCCATAATCCCGAACTGAGCTACGGAGAGGCCCGTCAGCGGGCCATCACCACGCTGGAGCAAGTCAGTATTCCTAATCCGACGGAGCGAATAGACGAATACCCCCATCGTCTTTCAGGTGGCCAACGCCAGCGCGTTATGATCGCCATGGCGATGGCATGTGAACCTGACTTGCTCATTGCCGACGAGGCGACAACGGCGCTTGATGTCACCGTTCAAGCGGAAATACTTCGCCTAATGCGAGAGCTACAACAACGCAAAGGCATGGGCATTCTGTTTATCACTCACGACTTCGGCGTTGTCGCAAACATCGCGGATCGGCTAGCGGTAATGCGCGCCGGAAAGATCGTTGAGAACGGCACACTTAACCAAGTTCTCCTGAAACCACAGCATCCTTATACACAATCATTGTTGGCTGCGTTACCAGAAAATTTGAAAAAAGTACATCGATCGAGCGACGAACCTACTTTTCGCTCTATCGATGCTTCGGCGACTCGAAAAACGAGCAACGAAAATTTGGTAGAAATAACGGATCTTCGGGTTTACTTCCCAATAAAAAAAGGCGTTCTGAAACACACTGTCGGCCATGTAAAGGCAATCGATGGTGTCGACCTTAATATTAAGGTGGGCCAAATAGTGGCCCTCGTGGGCGAGTCCGGTTGCGGTAAAACAACCCTTGGACGAACATTACTTCGGTTAATCAATTCGACGGCAGGCTGTATTTATTATCAAGGACAGGACATTACTCGGATAACACGAAAACAGATGCAGCCGTTTCGGCGCAAAATGCAGATCATTTTCCAAGACCCCATGTCGGCGCTAAACCCCCGGCTGACGATAGCCGCCACCCTAACCGAACCCATGGCCGCGCACGGTATCGGCGATTCAAAAGACGAACGCTTGGCCCTAGCGCACGATATCTTATCGCAGGTGCATTTGGAACCTGACTACCTCTGGCGCTACCCACACGAATTCTCAGGAGGCCAACGGCAGCGTATAGGTATTGCGCGGGCGTTGGTACTCAATCCTCGCTTTGTCGTTTGCGATGAAATCACCAGTGCACTGGACGTTTCGGTCCAAGCCGAAATTCTAAAGCTTCTGCTCTCACTGCGCCGTGAGCGCGACCTGACCCTCCTCTTTATTACCCACAACATCGGCGTAGTTGAGTATATTAGCGATGAAATGGCCGTAATGTACGCGGGCCGGATCGTAGAGCGCGGCCCAACGGAACTAATAAGCGCCCGACCTCAGCAAAGCTATACAAAAAAATTGCTTGCAGCCGTGCCTCGAATTAAAATCTAGCCATATGAGTCCGCCCTATGCTTTATAATGCAGTACCGCGCTCGAAACACGCTGGCGCAACAATTGAGGTCTCGCTAGCCACATTCAGGATACGCGCTTGGATATACGCATTAGTCAGAAAATTCAATAGGATATTAACAGGAGAGTACAATGGGGTTTTTGCAGGGTAAACGGGCACTGATCGTAGGACTTGCGAGCAACCGTTCGATTGCATGGGGAATCGCCAAAGCGATGCGTCGCGAAGGCGCCTCGTTGGCGTTCACCTACCAAAACGAAAAGCTACAAGACCGCGTGGAAAAGTTCGCCGCTGAATTGGACTCGGACATCACCATTCCATGTGATGTTGCCAGCGACGAACAAATCGATGCCGTCTTTAATCACTTGGACGATTTCTGGGATCACCTGGACATCATTGTCCATTCCGTCGCCTTTGCTCCAAGCACCGAGTTGGAAGGGGAGTACTTGGACGCCGTTACCCGGGAAGGTTTCCGGGTTGCCCACGAAATCAGCTCGTACAGCTTTGCGGCATTGGCGAAAGCTGGGCGGAATATGATGGAAGGCCGCAACGGGGCATTGCTGACTTTGAGTTATCTCGGTGCCCAACGCGCCATCCCCTATTACAACGTCATGGGTTTGGCAAAAGCGAGCCTAGAGGCCAACGTACGTTACATGGCCCAAACACTTGGCCCGGATAACATCCGCGTCAATGCCATTTCGGCTGGGCCCATAAAGACCTTAGCGGCGGCTGGCATTAGCAATTTCCGGAAGATGCTCAACCACGTCGAAAACAACGCACCGCTACGCCGTAACGTAACCATTGACGATGTAGGCAATGCATCAGCTTTTCTATGTTCTGACTTAGCTTCAGGTATAACCGGTGAGATTATGTATGTCGATTCGGGGTATAACACCATTGGTATGGCTATCCCGGAGGAAAGCTAACGATCTATCGTAACGGTTATTTTCGCGGAAGCGGGTTTAGCCGCTCCGCGACGTAAACAATCCATTGCCACCACGCGGCGCTAACTTTCGCTCGCTACTCCTACTCCGCGCCATTCTGAAGCCGACGGACGTTTATAATTGTTCCGGGAATAACACCACGTCGGCTGACTGCTTCCACATCTCTATCATTGCACCAAACTCAGCCTGACCCCCTACCCGGATTTGCGTATCCTTGAGCACTGTCTTGTCCTCATCGGAGAGTGAAGCGGGGTCTCCATCACGCACTTCGTAGACAGAATACACGGCATAGTCACCGCTGGGCAACTGGAACGTACCCACGGATGGCTGCTCTTCCGTGGGGCGCGCGGTCTCAAACACGACTCGAACCAAGCTGCGATCAATAGAGTCGTCGTTTCGGCCAATAAAACCAGGCCGTTTCCACTCAAGGTCGAGACCCGTAGCGAGTTCAGTGGGATCCCCACCCTCTCTCATCTGCGCTAAGAATGCTTCGCCGCTAGACTTGGCCTTATCTTTGCCCTGATTCTTGCGCAAAATCTCAGTTATCTGTTCGCGCACTTCTTCTAACGGTTTAGTGGTCGACGGCTTGTGTTGTTTAACGCGTAAGACAACGACGTCATTTGTCGTTACCTCTATCAATTCGCTATTGTTTCGATTCTCTAACACGTCAGACTGGAACGCGGCCGTTCTTATCTTGGGGTTATCTGCAATACCCTCGCCTTTCGTTCGGCTAAACAGCTCGCTCTCTACTACCTCCATATCTAGTACTTCCGCGGCAACGCTCAGCGTATCAGGATTCTCAAACGCTGCCGTCTCCAGTTGTTCAACGAGCTCAAAAAACTGCCCGTCAGCCTCGGTGTTGCGATACTCTTGTTCGAGAATTTCGCGTACTTCTTCGAACGGTTTAATCTTACGTGGCTCTATATCGGTTAATTTTATAATGTGGAAGCCAAAACCGCTTCGCACAATCTCACTAACTTGACCTTTTTCCAACGCGAACGTCGCATCCTCAAAGCTCTTGTCCATAATACCTCGGCCGAAGAATCCAAGGTCGCCTCCCTGGCCGGCCGATCCAGGATCATCCGAATAGGTCTTAGCAAGCTCTTCAAACGCCTCGCCCTCTCGCGCCTTTGCTAAGACTTCCTCTGCCTTTTTTCGCGCCTCTTCAAGGCCGGCCTCATCAGCGTCCGAGTCCACTTGTATTAGAATATGGCTCGCTTTGCGCCGTTCTTCCGTGCCGAAATTCTCCGCCTGTTCCTCATAACTCGCCAATAACGCGTCTTCATCAACGTCCACCTTCGCTGCCAAATCTGCCATGGCGAGTCGGATATATTCGATGCTGACTTGTTCCGGATTGGCAAAAGCCTCAAGATTTCGATCATAGTGTTCTTGTACAGCACTATCGTCGACGGTTATCTCGTCCAAATAATTTTCCAACGGAAAGATAACGTAACCGACGGATCGTTCCTGATCACGAAGACGAACTATGTTATTGACGTTTTTCTCTGATACTAACGCGGTGTTCAGTATGCCGAGTAGAGGTTGATTTAGCAGAAGCGCTCGTCGTTGCTCGAATTCCCACTGAGCCGGAGACATGGCAAGTCGGCTTACGAGTTGCTCATAGAGTTCACGATCAAAGCGGCCCTCGGTTTGGAACTCTTGTATCTGGTTAATAAAACTAGCGAGCTGCGCATCCCCGATACTAAACCCGTTGTCCTCTGCCACTTGCACCCTGACTTCTTGTTCCACGAGGGACTGAAGCACTAAATCCTTCGAAACGAGGTTTTCCAACAGCGCGGGATCGATGTTACTACCAAACTGGCCCTGGATACGCGCGCGTTGCTGATTATAAGCATTTTGGAACTGCCGAAGTTTAATATCGACGTCGTTTACCCGCCCAACGCTGACGTCGGACTCAGGTTCGAAATAAGCGTTCACACCCCATACCGCGAAGACCAATATGAGTAAAGCGACGATTACCCACGCGATCCAGCTTTGGGCGCGGTCACGAATAGCCTGCATTAACATAGAATATGGCGCTCTCGATCATTAAACGACAGGATAGCTTTACAACTTCCTAACTGAATTGAATAATTTCCCAGTATGTTTCCCGTAACCCACTCCGACCGATTGTACGACGAAACCAACTCGCGGGAAACGCGTCTCAGGCCCCAATCGGGCGGTTAGTTTAAGCTTTTTAAACGGGAAACGCTAACTTAGGGCTCGCGTCAAAATCAATTCACATTTTGGGCGATGAGGCGCTCGCCTGGCAAAGCTTCCGCGTCCTCGGCAACTGCGTCCTCAATTGCCGTTCCCGACGCAATTCTACCTCCTGCGGTCACTTCGGGCTCCTCGGCAACCGCTCCCTGCATTGCTCTAACTCGTGCATCCATGCACTCGTGCCCTCTCATGACACTAGCACATCCATGTGCGTCGTCCCTGTAGGCGTGCTCTCGCTCCTTACCTACGTCCATATAGGTAACGCAGCCAGGCGAGATGGATCGACGTCCAAAATGTGAATTAATTTTGACGCGAGCCCTTAGTCAAGCAGAGGTGATTGTGGCGAAAAACATCGCTAAATTCAAGAAACGCGGATTAATTCCAGAAATAAAAAGGGCGCTTTGCGTCATCTCAAAGCGCCTTCACAATGATTTATGGCGGAGTGGACGGGACTCGAACCCGCGACCCCCGGCGTGACAGGCCGGTATTCTAACCAACTGAACTACCACTCCACTAAGTGGTGGGTGCTGAGGGGATCGAACCCCCGACCCTCGCCTTGTAAGGGCGATGCTCTCCCAGCTGAGCTAAGCACCCGAGCGAGGTCGCTATTTTACGGCATCCTTGAGCACCTTTCCAGCATTCAGTAGTAGAATTCCGCACGTTTTTCTAAAAATTTTGCAGCAGATAGAAATTCTCGGCGAGCGTCTTACGCCGTCGTTTGTGTATACGTATATGACCGACTACGGATCGTTCGGCGCCGCCCGCTCCATTTATTTTCCGCTTGTACGACAGAACGTACCGAAAAATGCCTTAACTGCCTCGGCACACGTCCAACTGTTCCTGTGTGAGCACTACCCCACGAAATTTACGCTTGCGCAAAACGTGTGCCTACCGCGCTGCGGCGGCCCCACCCACTTTATCCTTTTGCAAGATCAGAGTTAATGAGGCCGTATACGCCGTTCTTTTGTCTTCTTGCTGCTCCGCGTCTTATCGACGGCTTCGCCCTTTTCCTCCTTGAGCAGCGGCTCGGGCATACGCTGTAGCGCGACTTCCAATACTTCGTCGATCCAGCGCACCACACGAATTTCAAGATTTTGCTTGATATTCTTAGGTATTTCCGTCAAATCGCGTTCATTCTCCCCAGGAATCAATACCGTCTTGATACCACCGCGATGGGCTGCGAGTAATTTTTCCTTAAGGCCGCCGATGGGTAATACCTCACCGCGCAACGTAATCTCACCGGTCATCGCCACGTCCGCTCGAACGGGAACGTTAGTCAACACAGAAACAAGTGCGGTGCACATTCCGATACCCGCACTTGGGCCGTCTTTCGGAATGGCGCCCTCAGGTACGTGGATATGGACGTCGTTTTGTTGATAAAACTCAGGATCCACACCAAGCACTTCAGCACGATTACGCACCACCGTCATCGCGGCTTGAATCGATTCCTGCATGACATCGCCCAGCTGCCCAGTAATCGTCAACTTCCCTTTACCGGTAGCCACCGCCGCTTCGATGGTCAATAGATCGCCGCCCGCTTCGGTCCATGCCAATCCAGTAACTTGGCCAATTTGGTCTTTCTCCTCCGCGAGACCAAACCGGAACCGTTTAACGCCGAGATATTTCTCCAGGTTACGGGAAGTGATGACCGCCTTTTTCTTGTACTCGCCCAACGAGATGCCCTTCACAACCTTACGGCATATTTTAGAAATCTCGCGATCAAGACTGCGGACACCCGCCTCCCGAGTGTAATAGCGGACGATGTCGCGTATTGCGCCGTCGGTAATGCTGAGTTCATCCTCGTTCAATCCGTTGACATTTACCTGTTTTGGAAGCAGGTAACGCGTAGCAATATTTAGTTTTTCGTCTTCCGTGTAGCCGGATAAACGAATCACCTCCATCCTGTCCAGCAGCGGCCCTGGTATGTTTAGACTATTGGCCGTGGCGATAAACATCACATCGGACAGGTCGTAATCAACTTCCAAGTAATGGTCGTTGAAGGTATGGTTCTGCTCAGGATCCAGCACCTCGAGCAATGCGGAGGCGGGATCACCCCGAAAGTCCATTGACATTTTGTCCACTTCGTCCAACAGGAACAATGGATTGCGCACGCCCGCTTTAGCTAGGTTTTGTAAGATTTTGCCAGGCATGGAACCGATGTAGGTGCGCCGATGCCCCCTTATTTCGGCCTCATCACGCACGCCGCCCAGTGCCATGCGCACAAACTTCCGATTCGTGGCTCGCGCGATTGATCGTCCCAACGATGTTTTGCCGACACCGGGCGGCCCAACCAAACACAGTATTGGACCCTTTAGCTTGTTAACCCGTTGCTGAACCGCCAGGTATTCGAGAATTCGCTCCTTTACTTTCTCAAGGCCGTAGTGATCGGCTTCGAGTACGTCTTCTGCAGCAGCGAGATCTCGCCGAACTTTTGATCGTTTCTTCCACGGCACATTGACTATCCAGTCAATGTAGTTACGCACCACAGTAGCCTCCGCCGACATGGGCGACATCATTTTGAGTTTATTCAATTCGGTCGTCGCTTTGGCTTTGGCTTCTTTCGACATTCCGGCTTTTTCTATTTTCTCCGTAAGATCCTCGATCTCATTTGGAACATCCTCGAGCTCGCCCAGCTCCTTTTGTATCGCCTTCATTTGTTCGTTGAGGTAATACTCGCGTTGGCTTTTTTCCATTTGCCGCTTAACACGTCCGCGTATCCGTTTCTCAACTTGAAGCAGATCGATCTCTGACTCCATCATCGCCATGAGCCGCTCGAGGCGCTCACGGACGTTAACGAGTTCGAGAATCTCTTGACGCTCGTCGATTTTTAAGGCCATGTGAGCCGCAATGGTATCGGCCAATCGCCCGGGGCCATCGATTGTGCTTAATGATGAGAGGATTTCCGGCGGTACTTTGTTGTTGAGTTTTACGTACTGGTCAAATTGACCGAGAACGGAACGTGCTAATACTTCAGCCTCGCGCTCAGCCAGATCCTCCGCGGGAAATAGCCCGATGGCGGCTTTGAAATAAGCGTCGCCCCCGATAAATTCCCTGATTTCGGCACGTTCCGCCCCTTCCACCAGAACCTTGATGGTGCCATCGGGGAGCTTAAGTAGCTGTAAAATAGTCGATAGCGTTCCGACTTGGTAGATGTCCTCTTCTTGAGGATCATCCATGGCAGCGCTCTTTTGCGCTCCCAAGAAGATTTGTTTGTTTTGTTCCATGGCCGCTTCAAGGGCCTTGATGGATTTCTCTCTACCCACAAACAGTGGAATGACCATGTGTGGGTAAACAACAACGTCTCGGAGGGGTAATACAGGAACGACGACTTGCCGTACACCTGGATCGACCATTGCCTCGCTCCGTGCCATATTATCTACCTCCGCTTCGAAAACCAGACGTTTCTCGTCACAGCGGACCGTCACACACGAATTTACTCGTCGGCAAAACCAAACGGTGCGTACGACACTGTACTTGGGCGTCCTCGCCTAGCTCTTCGTATTACGATTACTCTCTAAGAGCCCTTGAGCCTCGCGGGCCCTTCCAATTGATATGGTGTCTGTGCTTTAGCATTTCAAGCGTCGCACGCTTCAAAGACAGGGTAAACCAATTATTCACCCCAATTATGAGCGCCGGATCATACGGGAATCCCTCTCGCCAGCGCTAGCGGTCCCCCCTTTAGTCCGTTGACGCAACCCTTTGCTGCTCAGACCCTTCGTACATAAGTATCGGATCGGATTCCTCGTTTATTACCCCTTCATCAACAATGACTTTACTGACGTCTTCCATCGACGGAAGTTCGTACATGGTGTCAAGCAAGACCTGTTCCAATATCGAGCGTAAACCACGAGCACCCGTCTTACGCTCCATTGCCTTACGCGCTACGGCCTTGAGCGCGTGACCCCGGAACTCCAGTTCAGCGCCTTCCATTTCGAAGAGCTTCGCATACTGCTTGGAAATAGCGTTCTTAGGCTCGCTTAGTATTTTTACCAGCGCTTCCTCGTCCAGTTCATCGAGTATTGCGACGACCGGCAACCGCCCTACGAATTCCGGAATGAGCCCGTATTTAATCAGATCTTCCGGTTCAACGGTGTGCAAAATCTCTTTGGTATGCGAAGTGTCGTCTTTACTTTTGACCTCGGCGGCGAATCCAATTCCCCCCTTCTCCGAGCGGTCGCGAATGATTCTGTCCAAGCCGGCAAACGCACCGCCACAGATAAACAAGATGTTTGCCGTATTGACTTGGAGAAACTCTTGTTGTGGATGCTTTCTCCCGCCCTGCGGAGGTACCGAGGCAACCGTTCCCTCGATCAGTTTTAACAACGCTTGCTGAACGCCTTCACCCGACACGTCTCGAGTAATCGACGGATTGTCCGCCTTGCGCGAGATTTTATCGATCTCGTCAATATAGACAATTCCCGTTTGGGCCTTTTCCACATCGTAGTCGCATTTTTGCAGAAGCTTTTGGATGATATTCTCGACGTCTTCGCCCACGTAACCCGCTTCCGTCAACGTCGTCGCATCGGCAATAGTGAACGGTACATTAAGCAACCGAGCAAGCGTTTCGGCCAACAGCGTCTTGCCACACCCCGTCGGGCCGACAAGCAAGATGTTGCTCTTGGCCAACTCGACATCGTCTTTTTTTAATCCCGCCTCTAAGCGCTTGTAGTGGTTATAAACGGCCACCGAAAGCACTTTTTTCGCAGCATGCTGTCCCACCACATATTCGTCGAGGATTTGATTGATTTCTTTGGGCGTCGGAAGTTTACTACCCTTCACAGAGGCGGATTTCTCTTGCATCTCCTCTCGGATAATGTCGTTGCAAAGCTCTACGCATTCATCGCAGACGAAGACCGACGGCCCGGCGATTAGCTTCCGAACCTCATGCTGACTCTTGCCACAAAATGAGCAATAGAGTAATTTTTTGTTATCATCACCGGAGTTATGCTTGTCGTCGCTCATAACGTTACCTCTATCACCACAAAGACTTGCCAGTTAGTCCCTTAACGAAAGCTCGAATCTCGCAAGGTTTTATTCCTACATTTCGAATCGCCAACCTAAACCCTTAACCTATGAGTCTACGCCTTGCCCTACTCTTTACTGTGAGGGTTCCCAGTGGACTACTTCTACATACGCACGGATCGTTTTTCCGAGCCTCGCTTATCCTTAATTCCTTATTCCTCGGGCAACTCAGAGTCAGCATCCCTCTGGGTTAGCACCCCATCAATGAGGCCGTAGTCCAAGGCCTGATCGCCGCTCATGAAGTTGTCCCTGTCCGTGTCCCGTGCTATCCGCTCAAGAGACTGCCCCGTGTGCTTGGCCATGATCGCATTCAACCGCTCTCTCACCAAGAGAATCTCCCGCGCGTGTATATCTATGTCAGACGCTTGGCCTTGGAATCCACCAAGCGGTTGATGAATCATCATCCGCGAATGAGGCAGGCAAAAGCGTTTTCCTTTCGCCCCACCGGCTAACAATAGCGCGCCCATGCTTGCGGCCTGACCGATACACATCGTACTTACGTCTGGTTTTATAAATTGCATCGTATCATATATCGCTAACCCCGCACTGACCGAACCACCCGGAGAATTTATATAAAAGTACACATCCTTATCGGGGTTTTCCGACTCAAGGAAAAGCAATTGCGCAACCAATAAGTTAGCAGCGTAGTCCTCGACCGGCCCCACCAAAAACATGATCCTCTCTTTGAGAAGACGCGAATATATATCATAAGCGCGCTCCCCACGCGTCGACTGCTCTACCACGACAGGAACGAGATTGAGTCCTTTCATGGGTGGCACCCCGCTACTCATTGTATCGGACATTTGCCCCTCCTCTTTAAGCAACACAGCCTATCTTTATACAATGTTTCATGCGTATTCGCACGTAAATATAGATCCACTCTAATAGTCAGCATAACGGAGAAATGCTCAGCTACCGTTCCATTTGCCTCTACGTTAGTGTAATAACACAAAAATAACGTAGATTTTACTGATACAATCGAACATGTTTTACGCCGTCATAGAGCCCACGTAGGGTTCGCTAAATGTTCACAGCCATTATTCCGTCATTGCGTTCGGAAGTTGTTCCGTACGTTAGCTATTGCGATCCTTCCCCTTCATGCAGCAGCTCCTGCACGGCCATTGCCTTTTCCGTTATGTTAGCGCTCTGCAACGCCCAGTCGATCGTTTGGTCCTCGAGAAGCAACGCTTCCACTTCCCCCAAACGGCCCCTGTTACCATAGTACCATTTCACCACCTCTTCAGGTTTCTCGTAGGTGACGGCAAGCGTTTCAACAGCGTGGCGTAAATCTTCGGGCGACACTTTCAGGTCTTGTTCTTTAATGATATGGGAAACGATTAGACCCAGTGTCACGCTACGCCGCGCCGCCTCTACAAAAAGGCCACGATCTAATTTGATGTTCTGCTCCGTTACGCCGCTCGAAAGCAGTTGGGAGCGCGCGTTGTTCATACGACCCTCAATCTCATTTTCGACTAGCGTATTAGGGACTTCTACGCTCGCAGAATCGAGCAACACGGAAATTACTTGATCTTTAACCTTCGCTCTAACTGCTTGTGCCACTTCACGTTCAATGTTGTCGCGAACTTGTTTTCGTAGTGACTCGACGTCGTTAATACCAAACCGTTTGGCAAACTTGTCATCGATCTCCGGCAGTGACGGCCGACTAACACTATTTATCGTCACAGAAAAATGCGCTTCTATACCAGCGAGTTTTTCTACCGGGTAGTTATCAGGAAAAGTAACGTTAAGTCCCCGCTGTTCGCCCGCGCAAGCGCCGACAAGTTGACTCTCAAAATCCCCAATTAATGACTTAGAGCCGATGACAACCTCGTAGGCTTGTGCCTCGCCGCCGTCGAAGGGCTCGCCCTCCACCGTACCAACGAAATCTAGGTTAATTCGGTCTCCTTCTTCAGCCGCGCGCTCAACGGCTTTCCATTCTATTTGCTGCTTTCGCATCCGTTCCAGGACGTTATCGACATCGGCTGGCAAAACCTCAACAACGGGTTTTTCAACCTTAAATGCATTAGGAACCGTTACCTTGACTTCCGGATAGATTTCGAAAACGGCCGTATACTCAAAACCCTTACCAGGCTCGAGGCGCGTCGATTCAATTTTAGGCTGGCCAACGAGACGCAATTTTTCTCGAACAACAGCTTCGCGAAAACTCTGCTGCATTACGTCCTGACTGACTTCCTCCCGCACCTGCGCACCATAACGGCGCTCAATGACGCCCAAAGGTATTTTCCCCGGTCGGAAACCGTCTAAACGAACCTTGCCGGCTAACGATTTAAGACGCTCTTTCACTTGCTTTTCAATGAGTTCCGGAGGCACTGCAACGGTCATTTTGCGTTCAAGGCCTTCCGTACTAGTAACTGACACTTCCATCTTTTCGATAACCCTTAATGTAAGCTTTACTTACGGCGTAAGTATTAACTAGTTTAACGTTGTTTAGAAAAAGGAAATTTTTCGGCGTCTAAATTGCAGAGTAGAACGACGGTTCTCGGTTAACAAAACTAACTGGTGCGAAAGGAGAGACTCGAACTCTCACGGGTTACCCCACTGGAACCTAAATCCAGCGCGTCTACCAATTCCGCCACTTTCGCAAAAAATGACCTGGATTAAAACCATCTTGGGATAGACAACTAGTTATTATAGTGGAGTCAACGTGGAGGTGTAACCCCTTGACCGAGAAAATGCACTACTTTCTTCATAAATTCCAGTAAGATAGTCGGCGGCTCAGGACACTAACACAAAAAAAACGTAAGCGCACGTTAAAAATAGGACGATACGTGTACGTGTTCAGTATTCAATGTATTAGACGGCCGCAGCACAACTGCCTGACCGACGCACAGGGACGTGCGAGTGTCACGAGAGGGCGGGAGCCCAAAGTGATCGTAGCAGATACGATCCCAGGGATGGAGGAGTTAGAATCGGGCCGGGAGCAAGTGATCGAGAGCAATGCAGAAGCAATTGCCGAGGTTGGGTGTGAGAAATTAGGGCTAGCCATCCCCACGGTCGGCAGGCTACGTCAACAAGGTATCGGTCTCTAGCATCCGCACACAGTTCAAGGGCGACGCAAGGACGACCCGGCGAATGAGATCGATCGCTTCAGAGCGGGCAAAACTTCTCCGCCACGCCAATCCTACGCGACGCGTTGGTTCCGTGCCCACGAAACGTCGAATCGTTAAGAATTGTTCGGAGTAGCGATCGACAGCCGCTGCCGTGCAGGGTAGTACCGTTATTCCCAACCCCGATGCCACCATGTATCGAATGGTTTCCAATGACCCCGCTTCCGTGAGGCTTTTATTGCTTGGATAGCCACAATCGGGGCACAGCTTTAGCACTTGATCGCGAAAACAATGCCCCTCACCCAACATCAAAAGATCTTCTCGCGCGAGGTCTTGTACCTCGATTGCTGCTTTTTCTGCCCACGGATGGGGCACGGGTAGCACTACTACAAACGGCTCGTCGTAAAGGGCCAAACTTTTTATACCTGATTGACCAAACGGTAATGATACCACTACAACATCTACCTCTCCGCGCTTCAAACGTTCCACTAGGTTAGCGGTAGAATCCTCCACGAGAATGAGCGGCATCTGCGGTGCCATCTCGTGCAAGAGTGGCACTACGTGGGGTAACAAATACGGACCGATGGTGTGAATTAATCCCAACCGCAGTGGACCGACCAATTGGTCTTGCCCTTGATGGGCGATCTGCTTAAGCGTCTCGACTTCCTCCAGAACCCGCTGCGCTTGTTCGACGACCCTTGCCCCTGCGGGTGTTACTGTTACTTCGTTTGTCGCACGCTCGAATAACGTTACGCCAAGTTCATATTCTAATTTTCGCACCGCTACACTGAGCGTTGGCTGACTAACGAGGCATGATTCCGCCGCCCGCCCAAAATGGCGCTCCCTCGCCACCGCCAGAATGTAACGCAATTCCGTTAACGTCACGCCACCTTACTCCGTTCACCGTGTTGAAAGGCTGGTAATTCCACTGTCAAACTTCAATTAAAACTAAAGGCAAATTTCCATTGTTCGAGCAGTCACCATTGAGATATCTAGCGACACCCTTCTTGAAATCAACGTTTTCCACGCCTTCGTCTGTCGCCAAAACGCGCGTGGGTTCGCCCAAGGCGAGGTACCGCAAGATTCGTCGGCATGCCATTTCAGCTCATTTTGCATTAAACCGGACCCGATAAGGGACTACTCGGGCGAGATATTGCGTAAATTGAGAATGTAGACGCCATTAACGGCACGCGAAGGTCCCGGCCACATGAGGAGCGGCCGGAGCGACTCGTTGGAGAATAGGATAACGATGTTGGGTATTGTTGACTTGATTCGCCCGGCTCCAAGTTTGCGCTCGCTAACCGAATCGTTGCTCGGTCGTTTCGGTTATTCAAATCATATGGGGTACCGAGGAAGACCGTCTGACATGCGCCCCCGTTTCTCCCCTGCAAGGTAAGATAACAGGAAGATGTAACACCTATGTCAAGATCACCATGATCGCCAGTTACCGAGGCGACGTCCATCTGTGGTAATGCCAACAACCGCACGCCTAACGATACGGCGCCCGGTTTGACAATGCGCACAATTGGCACATTCGCTTCAAGGAATATAGCAGCGACCGCGTTCACATCGGGGCTCGTATTACGTGTCTCTTCGTCCTTGTGTTCACCTTTCCCTCCAAAGGCCGAGACCGTTAACGACACATCCCGCGCCATCGGACAACGTTCCTTACCGCAAAACCACGCGAAGGAAGCTGGTGCGCCACGTCGAATGGAGATCCCTTTCCATATGGTCCACATTCGGATACCGCTGTCGATAGGGACAAATACTGAGTAACCACCTAACGGCGATCAGCCAAGCCGGCATCAAAGCCCTACTTCACGTTTTTCGCGGGGCCATGCGCCTATCTATCGATAGGTTAGGTAAGGTCTTCCCGCAACAAGAACGGGCCTCTACTCTCGGCAACATCATGACTTGCACACGGCCCCAAAACAATTCAATATTTTCATTATGGAAGAGCCGAAGATGCCGACATAGACAGGTGGGTCGGCATTTCGTCTGAATGGTTAGTAGTTTGGGAGAGCGGAGGCCTTTACGCCATTTTGCAGACGACGAGAGGAGCTTGTGTTTATGACACGCTAAGTTACTAAGTCATACAAGCATAACTAATGTCTAAACAAAGTAGCGAGGCACAATTTGACAACAAAGTACGACGAGCAAGACTTCCAACTTAACCGAGCCACATATGAGTGGTCAGTGCGCGTTTTCGCGACCTTCGAAAAAGTACTGAGCGCCAACATAAAAATGCATCATAGCGAAGAGCAGCTCGCTCAAGGCAGTATCTTCCTCTTCAACCACTTCGCTCGATTCGAGACATTTATTCCGCAATATTTAATCCATAAAAAAACGGGCGCATTATGCCGTTCTGTGGCCGCTGCGGATTTTTTCGTTGAAGATGCGACGCTTTCGGAATACTTACGTAGCGTTGGCGCTGTACCAAACGATTACCCGAAACTCTTACCGTTTCTTGCTGCCGAGATTTTGCGGGGAAGAAAGGTTATTGTTTTTCCCGAAGGCGGCATGATCAAAGACCGCCGCGTTCTGGATCACCGTGGTCATTACAGTATTTTTTCGCCAACCGCTGGCGAGCGGCGCAAACATCATACAGGCGCCGCGGTCCTGGCGCTTATGGTTGAAGCGTTTAAGACCGGAATCTTGGCTGCCGAAAAACGAGACGATACACAGCTCATCGAATCATGGGCCAAGCGCCTAAAGTTGGAGAGCGAAGGGCATTTGTTAGCGGCTGCTCGAGAGCCAACGCTCATCATTCCAGCGAACATAACGTTTTTCCCCATTCGCGTCAGCGATAACTTACTTCGTAAAGGCGTAGAGCTTTTCAACCGTCGATTAAGCAGACACCATAGTGAAGAATTGTTGATCGAAGGAAATATCTTACTCAAAAATACGGACATGGACATCCGTTTGGAAGACCCGGTCCTTCCCTCGGAACATTGGCACTGGTGGGAAAAGAAGTTAGCGGGAATTCTCGTAAAACGCGCCGAATCAATGGATACCTTTTTCGGTCTAGGATCGCGTCAGGGCCATTGGACCGAGCTCTTAATGCGCCGCTCCTTACGTAAGAAGTCACTAGACGTACGCAACCAGTATATGTATAGGGTGTACGCTGGAGCCACGATCAATTTGAGCCACCTGGCGTCACGGCTCATATTCTTATTACTCGATGCCAAACAGAGCGAGATAACACATCGTGATTTCCACGTTACACTTTACTTGGTGGTCAAAAACGCGCATAGATCGCCAAAACTGCATCTTCATCGCAGCCTACTCAATCCCAATGCCTATGAAGGCTTACTTGACCTCAACTGCCCTAGTCTCAACAAATTCCTAGAGACGGCTAAGACTATGGGGCTCATTGAGCACCAACAAGACGTTTACCGTTTTTTGCCAAAACTCCGGGAGCAGTACGAATTTCACGAAATACGAGTGGAAAACTTGGTCGCTGTTTATGCCAATGAGGCGCTCCCTATCACTGAGGTCACTACACTACTTCAACACGCGTTGAAGCAAGCCAAGAAAGCAGATTCTCAATCGTTAGCTAAACACCGCTTTGATGATGAACTCATCGCGTTTCAGTGGGACAAGGCGCATTATAACAAAGCCCATCACCTCTCAATAAATAAACACGAAACCGCCACCCAACCTCCTGAGCCCTATTTACTGTTACCTAAGAAGGCAAGATCATTGGGCATCCTTCTTGTTCACGGTTTTCTCGCTACACCTTCCGAGTTGAAAAACGTCGCTGATACGTTACATGCCGCCGGTTATGCATCTTTGGGGGTACGCCTCAAAGGACACGGGACCTCGCCATGGGACTTGCGCGACAGGAAATGGACAGATTGGTTTGATTCGGTGCGCCGCGGTTATTCGATCTTATCCGCTTTTGTTGATAAAATTTGTATTGTGGGCTTCTCATGCGGTGGAGCGTTATCATTGAAACTCGCCTCTGAACGGCCCGACGGTCTTGCGGGTGTGGCCGCCGTTTCGCCTCCTCTAAAGTTCACAAACAAGAATTTTGTGTTCGTTCCCTTGGTACACGGCGCGAACCAACTCACCCGATGGATCCCGGCCTTCGAAGGTATTATGCCTTTCCGCCGTAATGAATCCGAACACCCCGACATCAATTACCAGAACATTCCGTTGCACGGGCTTTACCAGTTACGCCTATTCTTAGACGATTACGTGAATCACTTGGATAAGATAACTTGTCCAACACGTATCCTACAAGGTACGGAGGACCCCGTCGTTGACCCCCAAAGCGCCGAACTTATCTTCGAAAAATTAACAGTCGCTGACAAATCGATTCATTGGGTGGAGTCTGACCGGCACGGCATCTTAAATGAATCCATTGGTGACACACGGGAAATACTAGATACGTTTATCAGACAATGCGACAACTAACCCGCGTTTCTCACCATCGCTATCTGCACGCGCTTGCGCGACGTTGGCTACCTTTTCGTACCAGTTGAAGAAATACGGATTTGGCGCATTGACGGACTTTTCGTAAAGAGCATCGCAGGCGGCTTTAAACCGACTCACGCGTTGTTCAATCCATACTTTCGATAAAGCGCTCAGTATATAGTATAATACCAATGTACGAATACCATTTTTCTTCGCCGAGAAAATCACGACGCGTTAATATCCACAGCGTCTAACAACCTCTGGAATACCATCGAAAACGCACTACAACGCCTACCATGCACGCGCTAGGTATCTATACGTATTTACAGTTTGGCTCCACATAAGAAATGATTGAATCAGTAGTAAACGCGGCGCCAACATCCACATACCCTAGCCACTACGTAAGCGTTTTATTTTGAGCTTGCGGCTGTCGCAGCGACCAATTTTTCTAACTTCATTGACGAAAGAACAACAACAAGGATAAGGAGAATCTCATGAGAACAGAACTGCACGAGTTTCGCTCGTTTTGCCATCAACAAGCCTTCCGAATAAAAGCCACTTTCGCCGCAACATTACTCTTCACCGCAGGTGGCGTTCAGGCCGCGTCGCTTAATCTATCATTGAACGACTTTCCGGATATACTTTCCCAGTTTATTGCTGTTAGCTATACGCAGTCCACAGACCAGCTTTCCGCAATCGGTTTTGCGCTTGAAATAAATGACGATGGCGTCGGTGACGCCGAAGGCATTACAAACGGGACGTTTTCCCTCACGGCAGCCATTGACAACACCGGCAACTTAAGCGGCGGAAGCGTAGAAATTGGTGGTACGGTGCCGACTCTGGGATTTAACTCGGGAACGCTTCTTACAGGCACACTCACTGACTTCGGTTTTCCCGACGCCGGTGGCGATCCGCTCGAGTTTTTGTTCGACGTCAGCGGTGGAGACGTAGCGCCGTTGTACGGAGGTTTACCGGGAGGGATAATTCTAGCGGCGACCGGATTTGGCGGCGATTTTAATGTAGACTTTGCGAACGGCACGGGTGTAGCCGACGTAGCACCTGTCCCGATCCCTGCGGCAATTTGGTTGTTCGGCTCGAGTCTAGTCGGTTTGATGGCGGTTGCGGCTCGTCGTAAGCATATTGTTGGTTCCTCCTAAATACTTAATTTCCCGTTGCCGGGAACGTAGCGGTGTTCCCGGCATCGCCATGACGTTTAAACCTATAAAAAATCTATACACGTTATTATTTCCCGCATAATCGACAGAACAAGCTGCGCCGCGGTCTTTATCTTGTCGCCAAAAGCCCATCCTGACACACATAGCCACGTTGGTGTTCGCGATGGAGCTAAATCTCACCGACCTATGACCCGCCTTTTCTCGTTCTAGCCCACGTTCCTCACCAACAATCTCGGCAATTGGTCGGTAATCGCTCCTGCATTACCGACATGGACGTAGGTAAGGGGCAAGTGTCGCGTTAATATGGACAACGAAAGCGACTGTGCGATTGTCGAGAGAGGACAGGAGTCCGAAGCGACCATACGTGTATCAGGCGAAACCTACCACTTCCTGCCCCCATCCCCTACCTGCGTCGGTGTAGGCAACGCAGAGAACCCTATGATTCTGATACCAAAAACTTGGAGATGTAGACGCGGCAGTTATGACCTACAACAGGTTAAGCTCTAAATACACGGATTCCGTAAGTACGATCGGCAAGCGCTTACCGTTGTCTGCCAACACGCTATACATGCTAGTAACAGAGGCGACGGATTTCATCGCTTCTTGATGTCTAACGACTTGCGCGCTAAATGCCCGCCGCGGAGACCGATTCAACCCAATCGAATTCCAATACGCCTGTATAGCGCCGAGTGCCAGGAGCACCGGGAACCCGGCTAAAGGGCCATGGAAAAAAATAATTATCCAACCTTGCTTGTCTTTTTACTCAGCTTCTGCGTTACGGCAACTGTTGTATATTTCAATATGCGCCACTTACCGCGCCTTGAATCTAAGTAAAAAATCCGGCGCAATTTTTGGCTAATAATTATTTTCCGCGGCCCTAACTATATATAGCGTTATGTTTGGACTCACCTTTTGGACGTTGGCTCCTAATCTAATCCGACTCCTCCGAATCGGACCTAGACCTTGACTTCGACCTAGACTCCGACTCCTCAGAATCCGACCTTGACCTCGACTTCGACCTAGACTCCGAGCCCTCCGAATCCGACCTAGACCCGGACTTCGACTTAGACTCCGAGCCCGACCCTGATCTCGACTCCGACTCCGACTCCGACTCCGACTCCGACTCCGACTCCGACTCCGAATCTGAATCTGAATCTGAATCTGAATCTGAATCCGAATCTACGCCACCAGGTCCACAACCGAAACATTGCTCACCTAGATAGTGCGCGCTATCCGATGCCACATCAGTAATACCAGACGCGTTTCCGGAAACCTCAGCAGTGTTTACATGCGGGCCCGGTACCGCATCCACCGCGACTTCACAGTCATACGATTCACGCGGTTGCAACGACGTGGGTATGGCGCATTGTTGTCTAATTGCACGGTCGACATTCGTGTCCGTCACGTCTCGTAATGTAACATCCGTTAGCGTAGCGTTACTTTCGTTGATAATCTCGAACTTGAAGTACACCTGGTCTACACAAGCGATCGTTGTTGTCCCGCCTGAATCGCTGTCCGAATCGCTGTCCG
>CALZJI010000181.1 GCA_945787615.1 uncultured Chromatiaceae bacterium
CATGATTCTGTTGGTTTAGGTCACAACCTTAATTTTACCAACAACGAACCAGGCACACCCTCATATTTTGGCCTCGAATTGCCAAGATATTCGCTGGTTTTGAGAGTTTTGCAAGAGGCTCCCGTGACACCAATTTTTGCGTCAACGTACGACGACGTGGCGCGCTCAGCACCCTGGGGCAGGAAGATGTCCCGCCACGAAAAACGCTTCTAGCGGGAAACGGAGCGGTTGAGCGCTCGTATGCACGTCGATGAACGGCACGTTTTTCGCCGTCGTGGTGCACAGCCATTGTCGTGTTCGATTAGGTTGATGGCTTTGCCTCGCATGGCGTCCAGATAGCCCAACACCTGGATGAGTCCCTGGGCGCGACAACGAGTCCATACCGACGTTGACGGTCATGTTCGAGACAGCCTTAAGCTAACTCGGCGCTGCCGAAACACGATCGAACCGCCCGCCCCTGCCCGACTTCTCTCGACATTTATGCATCATGGCCTCGCCTCTTCGGGTTACCGCTAAGATTCCCCGCGATAACCCATTCGTTCGAGCAAGCCTTGCAGGATCTCTAAATTTGCATAACCAATACTGAGTGTACCGTTTCCAGCATCATGATGCTCAATCGTCACCGGCGAACCGACGATCGCTGACACTTCAGCCTCGAGGCGCACGAGGTCCGCATCCTTTTCAGAGGAAGACGAATTGGCGTTCGGGGAACCCGCGACCGCGCCTGCCACACGCCCCCCAGCCCGAATGGTTCTCGCCAGCCGCTCCAGCGCCCGGGCTGATAAACACTCGCGCACGGCTTGATGTGCGAGGGCGCGTTGCGTCTCCCGGGGCAGACCCACCAATGGCTTGGCATGGCCCAAGCGCAGTTGCCCCGCGGCTACGAGTTCCTGGACCGCGGGATCCAACCGCAATAACCGCAAACGATGAGAAGCCCCATCCACGGTAAATCCCAGCATCCGCGCGGCCTCGGTAAGGCTGAAATCTCCCTCCTCGGTAAAGCGTAGAATGTCTCGTGCTTGCATAAGGGGATTGTCTCCGCTACGGGGCGACGCCCCCTCCTCCTTGAGCAAACGCCGAGCATCGTCATCCGCAATATCATCGCGCACCACAACCGGCGCCGCACCCAGGCCCGCCATCTGCGCCAAACGCCAGGTTTTCTCACCTCGCAGGATTTCGTAACGTTGGGGCTGGCTATCCGCAAGCGGGCGAACCAAAAGGGGTGGAAACGGCCCCACTTTGGCGGTCAACGCCACCTCTTCAGGGGTTACCAAAGGCATCGGCCCATTTGGACGTAGTGGACTCAGCTCCAGTAAATCGAGATCCATTTCCATTTGCGTAGGATTCCTTGTCACGTGACAAAAAAACTTAGCATGTTCGGCTCTAATGCACAAACGGGAGTGAAAGTTTGTCACGTGACAACATTTCCGTTCGTGACATGGAGATAACCTTTCCACTTAAGATTAAATAACGTTCAAATTGACCCCATCCGGAGGGTGCAGCCCTGAAGCTGCCATTCGTGTCAAAATCCCATTACCTTCCCGAACGTCTTATATTTTATCCATACACAAGCGCTCGCCGAACTTTTTGCATACAAGCCAATTTTACTTACGTATTTCGAACGGTTATCACGTGCGAATTATCCAAACACACCTATAAAAAGTAGCAAAAGCCGGTTGCCTCTTTTGCGTGCTTCGGACATCGACAAAAAATGTGGGGTTCGAATGGCAGTTCCGGGGCTGCACCCCATCCGGAGCCGATACGCACCCTGACCAAGGCGGCGCGCACCACATTGAAACCGTTGAGCGCGGTAAGTCCGCTGGCTTAAAACGCGGGAGATGCTAAAACGTCGGTAACACGGCAATTATCGCGCCGATTTTCTCACCCCGCCGGATAAGTGGCATAAATCAGACCTGGTTCCCGTTCGACACCCACCCTCCGTGATATCGGGTCGAAGCGATAAGTCAGATAGAAAAGCAGACGGGGCGCGCTTAACACATTCGGATTGAAGATTACGGTGTTAATGCCCTCCCGATGTCGGGCGGAGGGAGCCAGCCAGCAGCCCCGGCTGCCCCTCATGAGTAAGGCGTCGGCCAATCTGGTGTGTCAAGCCATAATCGTCTGCGATAAGCCCAGGATGGCTCTCCGCTTTCGCAGAGAGATCAACCAACACCGCGCGACAGAAGACGGCGTAGACGGCGCGCTCGCGGACAATGATCTCCTCCAGCCCCTCGATATTGCTTTCATCTTGAATCATGTGGTGAGCCGTCTCGGCAACCGTGGTATCGATGTCTAACGATCCATACCAGAGGCCGTACGTGCCATCGCCGTAACGGGATACCAGGTAGGGCTCACTCTCGAAGGGATAGGTGATAGCCGTGGTGTAGTGAAAGCCGCGCTCAATGGGCCCTGGGGGTAATTCTTACCTTTACCCGCATCTCCGCCGCCGCAGCCACTGTCGAGAGTTCAGCGTCTCCCTCTGCCAATTCTTCGTACAGATCGATGGATTGACGTAGAGAAACGATGTTTCTAAACACGTCCTCACTGACGTCGCGACTGGTGTCGAACAGTGCATCCATTACCTGCCACGCTGATAATCCAGGTAGCGCGCCACCCGTGCGATGCCGATCAAGCCATGCTCTGTCATTTCCTCAAGCGGCGTACGGTTGGTAAACGCGCGATTCCTGAGCTTAACCCACTGGGTGCGGAACTCTTGATTGTAAGGGTACAGTAGGCGCAGCGCTTTATGGATCGCCAGCAACCACCCTACCCTGTCCAAGGTGTCGCGGTTTGGGGATAAGGGCTCACCCCGACGGTACTTGCCCAGCAATGCTCGACTCGATTTGCTCAAGCCTAGGAGATTCAACTGGGTGGCCGTATCCAGGCCCCAGTGTTCAAACAAACGGGTAACCAGCTTGGCCATCGCCTTACGGGATTCCAGCGTCTCCAGATCGGGGGCAGCGTCTGTTTGTCGTACGGAACTGATAGCCATAACAAGCTTCCTTGATATGTTTAATAATAAACTATATCGGTTTAGTTTTCTGCCTTTTGACGTCTGGCAAAAGCACAAGGTAACAATCAAACAGGCGTTTTGGCATTAAAAAAGCGGATCTTAATCGCGCAAGCGTTACCTCGAAACGAAAAATTTGGGTTATATACACGAGGCTGGGCTCTCGTGTTTTGAGATAGCATTATCGTGTTATGAAGTAGATCGTTTGCGTTAAGAAAATGCGTAGCGCGTGGTCCGCTTCCTAGTAAATCCAAGCTGTAGCACTCGGATAGCCTGGGACTACCGCATCCGTTTCAGCACATTGGGATTAGGAACAACGTAACGGGTCATTTGGCGTTACCAAAAACATCTGGATCACATCCACCGTTTGTGGTTAGGCGGATTTTTTCGATCTCCCAGTCAACTTGACCGCGTCTTTAACAGACTGATTTTTGCTTTATTTTTTAAAAATTATTCTGTTATAATTCTATGTGTTACAACCTATTTCGGTGACCGAAGTAGGCGTCGCGTAATCGCGGCGCGGATAATCGCGCTCTGTGGGCCTGTCATGAGTGGATCGCGCTTTCTTAGTTCCAACACAGCGCCCTCCATGCGATCCTTTAGTCCCGGTGTGAGCGAGAAAACTTCGCGCTCCGGACTGCGCGTGAGCCCCTCCCCTGTACCCACGCTTGCGAGCCACTCTTCGTGGTGTAAAAACTCATCGACGGCTTCGGCGATCCAAGCGCTCTTGCCCCGCATACCGTACCCGTCTCGAAGAACAGCGGCCAACATTTCCTTACGCATCTTCGTCGGTAGCAACACCGTTGTTCGTACTTTGTTTGCATTTCGACTTAGCGTCTGTGGACTCACGCGCTGCGCTCCTCTTGGCGTTTCCAAAACTGTTTCCACGCTTTGGTGACACTAGCCAAGTCGTCCCAATCGACATCTCCGAAATCATCGCCCTCTTCTCTCACAACAATCTCCATGACGCGGCGTACGGCAGCGACGTTACCCGTGCTCCCCAATGCGATTTTTTTTGGAGGCCGCCCTGCCCTTTTCGGTCCCGTCGCCTCCGTATCGTGGGAAACCGTTCTTTTCTTGCCCGCTAGCTGCCGTAATGCATCCAGACCCGCTCCGGCACGGCACGCGTCGATCGCCGCAAGACGTCGCGACGTATCGGACAAACGAGCGATCAACGCGGCTTTATCGAGATTACCGATGTCCCCTTCTTTCAGTGCCTGACAAACGTCCTCCGGCGCTTTGACGAGATGGACGTACATACTGGCTTGAGACATTGCAAAACCGGTTTCTTCCGCCAGTAATGTCGGCGTGATTTGTGTGCCGTGTTGCCGTTCATAGGCGTCAACAAGTGCGCGAATATTCTGAACACGCTCCCACGCCGTTAGATCAAGCCGTTCAACATTCTCGACATATTGTAGTAACCGCAAATCGTAGTCATCGGGCCGTTTCGGCCATATCCGGGCCGGGACGTGATCCTTACCCGCGAGAATCGATGCCAAGAACCGGCGTTCCCCCATCGCGATCCGAAACCGCTCGCCGTGGCGATACACGACGATGGGCTGCTGAACGCCACTGCGCTTGATACTGATGGCGAGACTCTCGAGCTGTTGTTTCTCCGCGCGTTTACGCTGTATTTGCGGGTCTTGCGGATCAGGTTCGGGCAAATCGTGGCGCGTGAGAATCATGTCGCGGGGATTGTCAGGATCCGGTTCCAAGCGCGAAACGGGCACTATCTCGAAATGCAACTGCCCAACGTGTTCACGCCCTTGTTCCAGTACTTGACCAATACCTTGCGTCAGCGAACGATCTACTGAAAAACGTTTCTTTTTCCCACTCATCCGAACACCCTCTCTTCCACATAAGCTACCAATATTTCCGCTTCCTTTCTCACATCGTCACTTTTCGGCCGATCGAAAACGGACGCCGGATGGGTTCCCGGCACATCCGGCTCGGCGTACCCCACGCGTTGATGTAGTTGCATGGGAATCATGTAGGGCTTAATCGAAGGATCATTCATGAGACTGCCATAAAGACCTTCATGAAGGCTCACCCCCTTGCGCACCTTGTTCGGAAGAATCCCAATAAGGTTCACTTCGGATTGGTCCGCGCGCGCGAAGTTTTCCCGTTTCCACAACTGCAACATGTTAACGAGCCCTTCGATAGACTGTTGCTCCATCTCCGTTGGAATGAGTACATGGGTCGCGGCACGCATGGCGCTGACTGTTAAGGGTCCTTTTGAGGGCATGGTGTCGATGAGCACTAGATCGTAAGCCTCGTTCACCTCCGGATAAGCGAGCCAGCGCTGTAAGGCGTTATGTACGCGCTGTTGAACGTCGTCTCGCCGCACCCGCTCGACTTCGTCTAATAGCGCCGCATGACCAGGCAAGATATCTAATCCTTTCAAATGCGTCGCATACGGTACGACCAACTGGCCGGTATAAATGGCGGCGCTGCTGCTACGACCGCCCCACGTGGGGTCTTCGTCCGGGTCGTTCGGGTCGAAATCGGGATGAATAGGTGGCAATATTCCATGTGGATCGGTGGGATCCAATTCCATAGTAAGAAACCGACGCGAGAAGTTACATTGCGGATCGAGATCCAGTGCCAGAATGCGTTTTTTTTCGTGTCGGCTAAACCACTCCGCAAGCATTTTTGTAATGGTCGTCTTTCCAACACCGCCTTTATTTTGCACGACCGCAATGATCTTCATGATCTCTCCCTATCGCATATCGTATGCTTAATCATTCGCTATGCTTGAATTATAACGGCTAGGCGACTATGATCAATACAATCGTGCGGAAATAAAGGTATAAAATGGCACAGACCGACCCGCTTCAGCGTAAACTCAAACAAGCGGAAAAGTCGCTTAAAGAAAAGATCTCGCGGCGGGAAAAGACCGCTACCCAAGCTGCGGCGTCGCCGACAGCCAAATCCGCCTCCGTTGTCCAACTTCCGCTCTGGGGAGAAGAGCGTCGCGGCGTTCCCAATGACCTTGTGCGCTCAGCGCTCTTCACCGTTGGTAACAAGAGAAATAAACGCTCCTACTTGAAAGAGGCCATCATCGCCGCACTTGGTGACGTAAGAATCACGTACACCGGTGAAGAGCTGCGCCAAGATGACGAGGATGTCTTTTTGCAGATTCTTCACCTAGCAAGATTGACACCACTTGGAGAGCTGGTCGAGGTTACGGCCTACGCGCTGCTTAAGTCCCTGGGCTGGCCAACCGATGGCCGCACATACGCACGGCTCAAGAAATCACTCATTCGACTTAAAGCAACAAGCCTCAGTGTTAGTAATGGGCCGAGGGGCTATAGCGGTTCGCTGATTCGTTCGTTTGAATGGCGTGACATGGAACATCAACAATCACGAACATGGAAGATCTGTCTTGAGCCACGCATTATTGCACTTTTCGGTCATGTCGCTTATACACAAATCGTCTGGGAGCAGCGCCAGCAGCTAGGTCCGCTAGCAAAATGGCTACACAGCTTTTATTTTACGCATGCCAATCCGTACGCGTTAAAGGTCAAGACGCTGAAAACCCTGTGCGGTTCGACCGTAAAGGACCTTTATAAATTTCGCCAAAATCTCAAAAACGCTTTGGCGGAACTAGAAAACGTGGGGTTTCTTGATAGCTGGCGAATTGATCAAAATGATAATGTACATGTCGTACGCATCGCCACGTCTAGGAAATTGTCCCAATCATAGCAATAGGGGAGGGCGGTGGGTCTTAAACCAAATGGATTCCCACCGCGGGCCGCGCGTTTAACGTGATGAGGGTTTCCGAAAAAAGGGAGTACCGGTTCACCCCTCCTTGGTCGACTCCCACACGGTATCTTAGCTCGTTGACGAGATATCCTACATCTTATCAAGCCCGTCGCGGCAGAACTCTCGTGTTATGAAGTAGGCTGGTGGCGGTAATCCAGCATGGAATAAAGCGTCTTAGTTCAACGATTCTTCTCTTTTCTCCTTTAAAATAGAGTAACTTAGGTCAGTATCCCTCGCACAAACCACTATCGTGTTAAGAGGTAGAACTGGCAAGCACGCTCAGCCAATTTCTTGGAGGAAATAGCTACAGCGTTGTTGTTTTTTCTTAGTCGATTGGCGTAATAAACCGAGATGGACGGGAGTCATCGAGAAGCTTAGTATTTCTGTGGGCGAAGTCCCCCCGGTAGCAACCGAGGATCGTGTTATGAGGTAGGATTATCGAGTTAAGAAGTAGGGGGGTATCGTGTTTTGAGGTAGACGATGGGGACGCTTATCGACAAAGCGTATCGTGTCATGAGGTAGATCGACTCGTGCGTTGGGGTAGGGCACATAGTGTTTTGAGGTAGATTCCGTCGCGTTATGAAGTAGCGTGAGTCGTGATTTGAGGTAGCTTGACGAAGAGGTGAAGACGTAATATGATATATTTTTCATGCACTTAAAAATCCTCTTTACTTACTATAATCTTTTTTATAATCATTAAATAATCTTTTCTTTAAAAACCCTTTTCACCTTTTCTATCCATTTAAAAAACGGGTTGAAATCCGCCCAGCCCGTATTCCTCACAGCGACGTGCAAGACTCGCGTAGGATCCCGAGCGAAAAGCGGGCTAGCAGAGCGTTTTGGATTTTCATCTTGAGGCAACCGAATTGGAGATGCCCGCTTTTAATCGGAAAACGCGTTAATGTCCTCGACATCGTTGTTGGTCTTTCTCGAAGTGTGGTCAATGTAGTGTCGTCAATGGTGTTGATGATTTTCACGAGGCGTCAGTGTGCTCACGGATCATCCAGCGTGGCCGCTGGCCAGACGGTCTTGATTAACGCACTAAAAAGAACCAGCCCGAGGATGGAGTTCTTATCAACCTACCGGTGTCGCCCGTGGAAGTGCTGTTGACACGGCCACGTTTGAATCGTTAACGTACTCTTGCGGTAAAATCCGTCGGTTCGGTCAAACGGCTCAATCTATATTTCGCTACCGCTTACCACATTACGTCTCTTAAGTCGCGTGGGATAACGTCTATTCGGAGAAACGAATATCGCGCGTAGCTGCCTATCGTTTCAACGGAAAACGCTGCTTTTCTCCCCAACGCTCACCGTGAATGGCTCTCGTCTAGGCGCGACGCGCTTTCCCTTATCAGATTAATTTAGTACCTCGTGTTCCCATTGTTTAAGCAGTGACCAGACGTCTCGCAAGGGAACGGTGACGCCACGACCAATCTCGAGTATGCGTAAACGGGTAGGGAGGTGGAGATGCGCCTGAAACAGACACCACGCCTCCGTTTGTACGTCCTCCGGAGGCAGTCGGGCACGGCCCCGATAGGGTGCGACACTCAATAACATACACCTATCCCGAAACTGGTGATCGGTCAAGCCGAAGCAGTAGCGGACCAATGGGTAAGAGGCGCCAAGCATGATGAATTCGTCTAATTGTTGCAGTTCTTCTCGATTTTCTCGAACATTTTTTTTCCACATTTTGATGCGTTCTTTGTGCACTGTTGGGCGCCAACCCATTACCGGAAACGGCGTTGTCGTGATGCGCTTTAGTTCCTCGGGGTTGAGGCTCTGTAACCACCTCACGTCGTCACCTGAAAAACCCATCGCGAATAGATGGTCAATTTTGTTATTGGCCAGGATGGCCATCAAGAGTTGATAACAGAGGGTGCCGTAATTTTGATCGTATCTGTTGTCCATAGGGCGCCTCCCGATGCGCGTTGCCGATTTAGTCGTCCCAAAGCAGTCCGCCGCGTCGTTTTAAAAACGCGCGTATCTGTCGGCGATGGGTAAGTAGCAAAACAAAGTCATTGAATTCACAATCTGTGAGCGTGGTGGCAACGAAAAACCAGTAAAAACCAACCTCTGCCTGACCGGTCGCGGAGTAAACATTCTTGGGTCTTGCCCCCAGGCGGATGTTCCTAACTAGCTTCCCGTCGCTTAGTCGAGTCAATTTGTCCAGGTGGTCTTGTTCGGAACAGATCAACAAAGTCCACCAGGCCGGCTTTTTTTTATTGCTAACGGGCACCACAGGCAAGTCGACGAGGTAGCCCACACCGAGGGCGTATGCGCTGACGCAAGTGGCCAGTTTATGCCGTTCGCTGATCCGCGGTGCAATCTCATAGGTTCGCCGTCGCAATGACGCGAGGTCTTCTGGCGGCGTAGTCCGGGGGCGCGAACCGGGATCAGCTTGCGCTTCGCGCGTATTCGGTCGCGTTTCGGTGTCCGCGCGTGGCGTCGAGGCGAGCGGGTCTACTAGGGGAGGGGGGTCGGCGATCCCGCCTTTGTGACCGATCGCGTTGTTGCTGATACGCGCGTTCATCGTGGGGGTGTCGGTTATCTTCGCGATTTTTTCGTTCTGCTCATTGGCTAAGGCGGCGAGCGAGAAGTGTTCACCGTAAAGTTGCGATAAGCAGTCGAGATACATGTCCTCAAAAATGTGTTTTCTATCCGCAAACGCAATTCCTCGCCCATATTTCCCGTGGCGCGCACGTAAGGTGCGAAGCGACTCGATGTCGCGAAGAGTTAACCGGTTCATCGCCCGCGCCTCGGGTAGGTACGTTGCCAGCGTAGACCATTCATACTCATGCCGGAAAAGCATGGGTTGAGTAATTGTGTAGCCGGCTTTGGCGAATCCCTTGACGAACTGGCTCTGTGATAGATGCGCATTCAGCTCCACTTCGAGCAGTTCTTTTTGCTTCTTAAGTCGGTAGGCTTTATCCAGTAACGTAAGGGGGCTTCGCTTTTCGTTTTCGATGAGGTGTGCGCAATGGCCACGTGACTCGCTGGACCACGGGATGTAAAGGCAATAGACTTCGAGGAACCGTGGATACCGTATTCCTTGACAAAGCGCTTGAAGAATCTCAAGGCGCGTGTTGCAGCCGAAACGGACCGTATACGGAGATGCGTTCGGGCGACGGGTGACGGTCAAGGGGCTATCGATGCCTCCGGTGGCGCGTATTGACGCGCGAAGGTCCTCGTAGCGTTCGTTTCGGGTATGGCGAGGATTGAGGTCGTACAGGTCGATGTCGGTGACCTTCAGCAGCAACGGTGACCGACCGTTGGTTGGCCGCTCATGCGATGGCTTAGACGTATCGTGTTGTGTCAGCACGAGAATCCTTCGAGCGATGTATTAGACGATGCCCTGCCAAAGTTTACTTTCCGAAAGGGAATCCGGACCACGTTTAAAAATAGGAAACTTACACGAAATAAATAGGAAAAACAATAATAACGTATAGGAATGTCGAACCTAAGTGGCAGAGACACCAACCGGTGCAGAAAATTCGGTAATGAAGAGGCCTAAAATGGTTGTCATAAGGTGCTATATGCGCTGGCCAGGACGGACCGCATATAATGGCGTAATTATCTGATATTAAATAAATATGAACATGGGCGCTGAGACGAACAAAAAAATTAAAGTGGTTTTAGCGGATGATCACCCTCTATTAAGGGCAGGATTCGCGTCCATTCTCCAGGATACCCCGGACATCCAGGTCGTCGGCGAAACGGATAACGCGCGTGACGCCGTTGAAAAATATAAATCCCTACGGCCAGACGTGATTTGCCTGGATCTTTTATTCGTGGAAAAGACGACAGGATTGGACGCCACGAAAGAAATCATCGAATACGACCAGGACGCGAAAATCGTCATTCTTTCTCAGCATGATCAGGATAATTTGATTAAGGAAGCGTATAAATACGGCGCGAAAGCCTTTGTCACCAAACGAAGTCGACCCGGAATATTGATAGAGGCGATTAAGAAAGCATCGAGCGGTGAGCTTTATTTTCCCCCTGACATTGCGGAACGACTCGCTTTTTTAACTACACAAGAAGGTCCGTCGCCCATCGATTCCTTCACGAAGCGAGAGTATGAAGCGTTTAAATTGATCGCGAGCGGGCGAAGCACGCGGGAAATTGCCGAGGAATGGGGCGTCTCGGTTAAGACCGTCAATAACATCTTACTGGCGGTCAAAGAGAAAGCGGGTTATACCCGCGTTGCGGACTTAACGCGATTGGCGCTCCAGTATGGGGTTATCGACAAAGAACCCGGTGGTTGAGCCGCCGGGCCGCGCCAGCCTAATCACCGTTTGTGTTGAGCGAAAAGTGCGGACGAGTAAGGGAAGTGATGATGCGTGTCGGTAGCCGGTACCAACGGGACGTCGTCGGAAACGCGCCTGTAGTTGCCGCATACAGAGGCGTGTATTCATGACGGAAGACCGACGTAAGTTTGAAAACTCGGTACAGCACAGACGCTTTGTCGCGAAGCAGTTGATTACCCGTCAATACAAGTAACAACGGCGGAGTTTACGGGCGTTGCCGGTTCAGGACTAGTACTCGAAACACGGCTTACAACAGCCATTAAGCGGATTCAACGAGCCATCTTTTAACGCGTACGGGCGAAGGAGAGGGCGTGTAGTCTCTCCAAAATATTGTTTCGTGGGACATGAAATCGCGTAGTCGCATCGTAAGGGAATTCCATTGGGTACGGCCGTTGAACACGCGATAAAAAAAACAGGGCATCGTCGCCACCCGGTTTATAAACTCGTCCTGGCGTTTTTCCAGAGGGTCGCTGCCCCACGTGCGCATGACAATACGATGTAAATACGGGTAGGGCATTTCGATTTCGTCCTCGATAACCGTTTCAAGCCCATCAAAGTTCTCAATAAGGACTATAAATTTAGGAATCAAGCGAGTAAACCCCAAATCCGTGAGATCGGCAATACACGCATTTTCCGTGAGTCGCTGTGCGTAGATAGTTTTACCTCGCAATGGCGAGAACATATATGGCAACAAACATAGGTTCCGAAAATACGCAAAATATCGAGAGAATCAACAATAAATGCTGTTTTGCTCATTGAGCTATTTAACGCGCTCCGAAACCGTTCAATGAACGAGGCGAGTTCATTAGGCGGCGATGCTGAACCTCAAGCGTGCCCGGGTCATGTGTATCGAAACGCGGTCTCGAAGTAAATACAAAAAATCGGGAGATGTGAACGGCGAGGAGTGGCGCTTTCAAGAAGACGGTCGAGACCCCAGTTATCGTTAGGGAATGTAGTTCAGCGGATCGGGAGACGCGCCGACGGGGCGGCTCACTGCGTGGCCCGAAGATCATCGGGCCCCCTCTTATGTGGAACTCAATCTAAAGGCGAGGGGGAGCGTACTGTGGGCTCCCGCGCCCACAAAAACGCCTAAGCGTGAATGGTGTCTATCAACGGTAGGGAACGGCTCGAACGTACCCGAGCTCGCGATCCTCAGGGGGCATGAGTTTTTCCACCGTATGGGTTATTCTATGTTACTTGTGAATAAAATAATGAAACAGCATCGCACCGCTCGTCGGTACGAATGTGTCGGGCAAAGCAGGTGCTACAACAACAATAAGTCATAGAGCAAGCCATCTTATGCCGTCGTACGGCGAGGGAGGGAATGATGAGGCATGGAAAGCACAGTAGGACTGCAGAAAGCGCTGCCGCGTTCCGGGCAGCGCATTTTATATATGATAAGGATCATATTTTCGAAGACCCCTTCGCTATAGAAATGGTTGGCTCGACATTACGAATTATTCTCTCTAACCGGGTGCTGTTTTCTGTTTTTTTTACCAAACTATTACGAAGCGTTTATCGGCCTGCACAAGCGCAGATATTGAGCCGGTGCCGTTACGCGGAGGATTGCCTCGAGGAGGCCATTAAAGAGGGCATTGATCAGTATATTATCATCGGTGCGGGTTTGGATACCTTTTGTCTACGCCGCGCGGATCTACTCGATTCCCTGCATGTTTATGAAATAGACCATCCTGCAACCCAGCAATATAAACGGTCAAAGCTTAAAAGAATGGGCGAAAACGATGTCCATAACGTCCGCTATGTTTCCGTAGATCACGAGAACGAGGCTTTCGCCACCGCACTACAGCGTTCCGGCTTTGATCAACACAGACCGGCATTCATTTCGTGGTTAGGCACGACACCTTATTTAACTCAATCGGCAATAATGCAAACCTTGCAGGCGATTTCGTCTTCGTGCGCGCCCGGATCCATTATCGTTTTTGACTATGGCGTATCCTCGAAGCTCATTACGCCCGAGGACGCGCAAATATTAAAGAAAGTGCAACGACTTACGGCTTTGATGGGCGAGCCACTCAGATTTGAAATCATTCCCGAGGACTTCATAAATGAGTTAAGGAAGCTCGGATTCGAATGTCTCGACGACTTAGCGGTGGGTGACTATATACAACGATATTTTGCTGAGCGAAACGACGACTTAAAACCCATAGACGGTTCACGATACTGTCGTCTGAGAATCGCGAGCCCGCCCGATAGCAGTGAATAGTGCCTAGCCCGCCGGTGATACGTACGACCCGTATTAGGATTTATCCCAGACGTACTCGGCTTCTATATAAAGGCTCCGGCCCTCGAGCGGAAAGTCATTCGGGATGTTAAGCCCGGGAGCGGGACTCGGATCGCGTGCGTCGACGTCAAAGATATTTCGTCCGAGCAGTGAAATGCTAAATTCAGGATTAAAGAAACGCCTTATCACAACATTTGTTGTCGTGTACCCATCAAGGGGAGGCCGACTGTCCGCTGGACCGCGACGCCGATTACCGACATTTTTGAATTCCAATCCGGTTAACCACTGCGGTTTTGCCCGCCAATTCAAGCGTAAGTATGTGGTATGTTTAGGTGCGTATCCGGGGTATTGCCCCGTATCTTTTCGTTCAGCGTCTAATTGAGTGTGGTTAACAACAACCCGCCAATTGTCATTCACGCGCCATTTCAGTTCTGCCTCGACGCCGTAGCCCGTTTGCCCTTCATAATTTTGTGACAACTTACGATTCAATGGATCGTCTGTATCAACATCCTCTATCGGATTCTTCATGTCATATGAAAACGCAGTCAATGCTGTGGACAAGTTTTTGTTGAGCCGATAAATATTCGCGATTTCGTAGGTGTCGATCCGACTGACCAATAGATCGCCTCCTTCTACTAACGCCGGGGGTTGAAATGCGCGACCGTATAGGATTTTCCATGTCGAATCAAGCGTTGGAAACCAAACAAGGCCCATGCGAGGGCTGACTTTGCTGCCGTACGTATTGAAATGGTTTAAACGGCCGCCGGTGGTTAATGTCCAGTCGGGCAAAAAGTTCCAATTGTGTTGAAAAAATACATAGCTATTTTCTCGTTCATTAGCGATCAGTCCATCAATGTTTACTGTACTGGTAAAATCAAAAGGTAAAATGTTGCCGTTAAAATCGAGGTAATTCCGTTCGATGCTCGCATCGCGAACTTTCAAAATGTTATATCCGAACCCATAGTCGATTGTCGCATGGTCGAAACCGGAGTATAAGAACTTAGCGTCTACGGCAAGGTATTTTTCTTTAAATCGCAGCGTATCGATGATACCGATCGTTGCCGCTCCTCCAAGGGCGCCCGGTGGACTCAATTTCGCTTCATTCGGGTTAATCTCATTCTGATTAAGTCGAAGCGTATACAACGCTTTCGTATTCGGTGTCAGGGACTGTTCATACTTTCCGATGAGCCCAAGTTCAGTGGACTCTCCGCGATTATCCTTAGGCTGTAGCGATTCTCTAAAACCGGCACCCCATCCAGCATGAAATTTCTCATAGTTTGCGGAGATATTGAAACCGTTTCCTTTAGCGGCGAATACCAGCGCGCTTGCTCTCCTCCAAGCCCTAGCGTCACCGGGTGCTAACGACGCGGTCGTATTAAGGAGGCTATCGTGACGAGTTTGCGCGTCGCTATCGATCAATAGGTCGTCTCCGTCACTGTCGGCACTGTACGCAGCAAAATAGGTTTTAAATCCACCGAATTCCTCGCCATGTATCAACCAGCCAAACTGACTATCAAAAGACCCTATTTGTCCGCCTAGGCGCGTTTGCTGCAATTCTAAAGGCGGTTTTGTGATTAAATTGATGACACCAGAGAACGCATCTGCGCCGTAAATGGCCGACCCGGGACTTCGTTGAATTTCGATTCGTTTAAGCCGCCGCATTAGGGTACGTTGCGATACGGGACTTAACCGTGGGCCGAAAAACGCCGCGGGTTCGTCCGTCCCGTTATTTAGAAACAAGAGCGTCTGGCTGAAGGGAGAACTTAATCCGCGAATAGAGTAGATTTGGTTATATAAGGAATCGACCGCCTGGTGAATCCCGACGGCTTGAAATAGAATATCGTCTAATGTTCTCGCCGGAACGCCGAGGATATCGTCTTCCGTCAAGACGGTCGCAACAATCGGCGATGAACGTACCGACTGTTGTTTCCCGAGGGCGATATTGAGTAATTCCGTATCGCCGTAGACGTCCATTATGTCATACGCAACAGATGAAAGAGGAAGAAGTAGTAACGTAATACTCGCGAATAGTCGCGTCATAAACCCCACGCTTTCGTTCTACTGGTTACGTAGAACGTCTATTCCGCAGTAGAGTTTAGGCGCTATACTATCCGCGCAAACCACATCCCTTTGATTTGTTGAGATTTATAAAACCGCCAAGCGGCACCTAACAATCAACTGCTATTATTATATTATTTGGTATTTAAACCTATTTTCCGACCCGGCGATGCGCGACCAAACACTTATCAATGATTCCGTCCTAACGATAGGCATAGGAAAATCCTCGGGTAAAACGGGTCGTTGTTATCACTGCTTACGATACTATCACAAGTTCTTAACACTCAGCATAGTGCTTTTCATTATCAGCGTTGTCCCAAGCGAAGCGTACCCAGAATCTGACAAATACTCTCTGGTAGTCTACCCGCCCCATCTCGCCGAGCAGCGCACGGTGTTTCTAGACGAGATTTTAAGAGGGATCGCATCGACTAATCGTCGCTTCAATCTAAAGACATTTGCTGTTGACGTTAACGACCCTAATCTGAGTAAGCTCATTAATGACGAACGCCTTATCAATGCAATCTCAATCGGCAACACGTTTTTTCGTACGCGTTCGCTTAATCGGAACGTAAAGCACGTTTTTTGCGCATCGTTTCCGTCCACCGTGCTGCAGGAGATCGACGACCATTCCGGAATACTCTTTACACCTGATCCGGCTTATGTGTTCCAGAAACTCGTGCAGACGTTAGGTTCGTGGAAACGCCGTACGATTAAACGGGTACACGTCGTATACAGTGACGCGATATCTCACTGGGTGATAACTCAAGCAGACGTCGCGGCTAGCGAAGTTGGACTTGAATTAGCGAAACACCCGGTCTCTACGGTTTCTGAGGCCGGCACGACGTACTCAACTTTAATTCCTTCGCTATCGCCGCATGATAGTCTTTGGTTAATTAACGATCCATTTTCGAACAATGACACGTTTATAGAGCTGATAGTCCGTCTCGCTTGGATTCATCAGATACCAATTATCTCTAACAAGCTCTCCGATGTCGAAGCGGGCGTGTTGTTTGCGGTTTATCCGAATCTCGAAGCAACAGGTAATCGGCTAGCGGAACTCGCGTTGGGCGAAAAACAACAGATTATAACGATTACTGAATTGTCAGCGGCAATTAACAAGCGTGTTGCGGTACATTTGGGCGTTCCCATCGATGCAGTAAATGATGAGTTTTCACTGACGTATCCGTCACACATAACAGAATGAAACGCGTGACCAATAGAATGCGATTCTCGTTTTACAAGACATCAACAAATCCGGCTAAGCGGTCTTTTAGGGATTATTTTATCCTAACGTTTTCGGTCGCATTTATAGTATTCGCCTCAATCTTAGTCATCCTCGCCAATATGTCGACGAGTCGCGTTATCAATCATTCCTTAGAGGATATGGCCTCCGCGATCCTCATGCAATTGCGCGACGATATCGATCTCGCAATTGTTACGAATAGCGAAGTGTTTGCAAAAATGCCGCTCGAATCGGCATATTCGGTACCGGATGTCGTTTATGTTGAAGTGCTCAACACTAAACGAGAGCGTCTGTTCTCTACCCCTTTTAAAGGAAGTAATGCAACAATTAAAACTAGTGAGGTAGTCAATAAAATCAGTTTTAGCGAATCTGACCAACACAGCATTCTCTATTATGAAGACGACGATTATTGGTATTTTACGGCTAACGTGTTTTTTAAAAACCTAAGACGAGAGGCCGCATTAACCGATCGCTCTTCGAAGATTACAGCCGATACCGTTGATCTTCTCAACATGGACACCTTTAATAAAGACGAACATATTGGGTATGTCGATATCGTTTTCTCTAAGAAACGTGCACGAGATTCACTGTGGAGGCTATCGTTACAATTATCGGCTGTAACGATACTGTACGTATTGATAACTATTATTGTACTGGGATTCGTCGCTTCCCATTTCTCTAGACCTCTGTTAACACTTTCATCAAAAATGAACACGGCTAAATCCGATTTATCCCTGGCGACACCCTACCGCGAGCATACCACGGTTAGCGAACTCGCTACGATCGGCGAAGCATACAATACCTTGTTGCAATCGATAGCCGCTCGCGATAATAGGTTAAAAGAACACACGAGACAATTAGAAGACGAGGTCGAGAGACGCACGGAAAAGCTATCAATACTTAATGAACAAAATCGCGCACTTATCCGAGCGATGAATCAACGGCTCGAGGATGAGCGAAAGTATATTGCGAGAGAAATTCACGATGAGCTCAATGCAACGCTCGTTGCGGCGAAATTACAGGCGTGGCGTGTGCAAGAACTGCTTGATAACGCAGCCCGCGATGATGACCTTAACGAGTTGAAACGTTGTGCGAACTCGACGGTGGAAATGATCGAACGCGTCTACGAGGTAGCTCGTAATATCATCCGTCGGCTGCGGCCAGAAGTCATCGATACGTTAGGATTGATAGGCGCCATCGAGGATATTGTTAACACCTTTAATGTGCTTCACCCAGAATGTCATTTTGAACTCGACCCGAGCGGCAGTTTTGACGCGCTCGGGGATGAGTTGAACATGGCCATCTATCGGATAATTCAGGAAAGCCTAACCAACGTCGTTAAACATTCGAACGCGGCTCAGGTACGTATCGCATTAGTTCAACAACTGGAGCACATTAGTATATCGGTATCTGATGACGGCGACGGTTTTGATCCCGAGCGCGTGGGGAATGGGGTGGGCATACTGAGTATGCGCGAGCGTGCCCACGTGTTGGGTGGAACGCTATCGGTTAAGTCGGGGGGCACCGGAACCACCGTCTACGCCAAAATTCCAGTCCAATAGCGTGATCGTTCCTCAGGTCACGCAATGTGGATAGTGTCCTGATGCGGACATGCGGAGAAGCCGGCGAAACCGTAATAGCCGCGGCTTGATCCTGGGCTTGCAGGTCCTCCACGGCGCGCAAGGCGAGACTGGTCTTACCATACCATCCACCAGGAGATTTTCCGTCAACCGTGCGCGTACATCAACACAGTTGCAGAATTCATCCCCGGCGAGTCTAGAGGAAACGCGTGCATGCGCTCGGCTTTCATAATGTACGAATCATAAACTATGATTCGTAGCCACGATAAACTGAACATAGCAAGGTGTGTAACCCTATGTTTGTCATATTAATCATAGGGTTAAAAATATAGGTCTCGATAGTCCGCGCGTCGGTGGTGATGGCAGACGTATCAAGGGACTGTTTTGGGATGAATATGAGTGATTCGCCACCCCGTGGTGAGCATCTCGTTAGACGGGTTATCTTCCAGCATCAATCAGAATAACTGTAAACGAGTAAATAACGGCGCTGGCGGCGGCGTTTTTGTATCGCTTCCAAAAGCGCGAGGCCGTCTTCATAGCTGTCTACAAGGATATCGGCGACTCGGCCGGAAGCGGTGCTGATGCGCCCATTGACACGGGTGACGACCCACTGTCCCCATAGGTTTTGATGAAGATGCGCTTCGTAGTAACGGCGTTCGGTCTCCTCGATTCGGTGCCAACGCCGGCGCTGCCAACGGGCCGTTTCAAAAATGATCTCTTCCATCGTGTCCCTCAGTCTAGTTTCAGATTATGTTCAAACCAATTCAACAATGTTTCTGCCACTCGTCTTCAAGATTCTCTTCCAGCCATTCCGATATCGTGATGCCATCACGCATTGAAAGATTGCTTAACATAAGCCAAGCGCGATGGGTTAATGAAATGTGTTTCCGCCCTTCGCCGGCGAGGGCGGCGCGCCGCTTTCGCGTGGCCCGAACGGCGTTTTTAAGCTGTGTCCACTGCTCGGCGGTAAGCCATTTTTCACACCACGCGTTGAGTGTCGTCACGTCTGTTGTCCTTTTGAAGCTGCGCTCAGCTCTAATGCTCTCAAGATCGTCTTCCGCCGGCCACGACGCATTCTGAAAAAACTTGCGTGCAATATAGTCCCGCGCCGTTTTGTAGTCGGACTTCGTGATGGTGTAACGTGGACGCGGCATACCCTAGGGCCTCAATAACGTGATGAGGTCACATTACCATAAAAACATGATGACATCACGCAATAATATGAGCACGATGGGGATAATGCGCACGTGGTGGAGAGTGCCGATTCAACACAAGCGGTTTCGGCTATTGATAATCTCAACCCATCGCGCAGCTCGTGGAAAAAGAGGTGAATGAAGCGAGTAGGGCGGTAGAAGAAATCGTGACGCATTCGGCAATGGATCGACAACACGGCCCGAGGTGCGGGTGATGGACGTGTTGGAGGCGTTAAGGTTCGGTGACTATGATGCGGAGCGCGCTATCTTCATCGTCGGTCATTCCCACGGCAACAGCGCCGTGGGAATAGGAAAACGTGCCCAACAGTAAACCGAGAACCATTTCGATTTCTTCACCCAACAGGGTTTTGATCCCGCGTGAATACATCGTTTCGCGGCTTGGGACCGCAAGGTTATCTTAGCAGGCGATGGGCGGGCTTGGCATCCTCTAATGGCCTTGATTCGGGATGGACGATTGAAACAGATCCGTTAAGGCATCCACGGAATTGGCGTGAAAGTGCGCGATCGACACTACGTTGTCCGCACACGCGTCAGTATAGTCATCGCGTTGCGTGATCTGCCTGACGGAATCGGCGAAAGACGCCTTGAGCGCTTCGAGGGTGTGGCCGTAGAAAAGCGCGCCGTCATAACGGCCTCTCACTTCACCAAAATACCGTTTCTTCTCGTTGTCGTAGTCAATGTAACAGCTGTAGTTCTCCGTCATACGTGTTTGGCCTTCATATGCGTTGTTGAGTCGGTGGTTTGCGTCGTCCTTGCCCGGTGGTTGATGGCGCCGTCCCGGCGTTGAACGACAGTATGCCGTAGGCGGCGTCGATGACGTAGCGGAGAATGGTTACAACGCATGTAAGAAAATGTCGACTCAACGCGTGAGCGTGGCGATGGCGAATGAGATAAAGCACGAGGGTTTGCCTCGTTGATGTCCCGAGCCATAAAATACCTACACCAAGAAGTGAAAATATCCGACAACGATTAACGCAGGCCGCCGATTCTCGCACCTGCCAGGCATCGCTAAGCTGTGTCGGCGATGTCAACGAAGCCCTGTCCTAGCCACGATTCTCCAAAGCCGAGGATTCACTACGAACGGCGCCGTCCGGAAGAGACGGCGTTGTACCGTATTGTTCAGGAGAATGTCGACACGTTTTTCGCCCAAGTCGAAGCGGAATCGGGTACGTCACTGCCGGCGTTTGTGAAAGAAGAATTCGATGCGTTTTTGGGCTGCGGAGTCTTGGCGCATGGCTTTACGCGCCTTAAGTGTGGGAGCTGCCGCCATGAAAAAGTTGTCGCCTACAGCTGTAAAAAAAGGGGATATGCGGAGTAAATGAATATGCAAAGCTACAAATTCAATAGATTGAAAACAAAGTGTTTTCAAGACGATTCGCTAAGCATATTCATGACGCTACTCCGGCGAACATATGCAGCAACGATGCTCAATATCGAGGTATTCTTGGCTTAGAATTGGCATCAAAGTGTCTCAAACCAATCCACTTGTAGGAACGTGAGACGTCAATAATATGCGGAGTAAATCTATGCTATACCTCTGATTAATAGGGCATCTCGGTCACTTACACCGCATATTTTAGAACTTCGCATATCCCCTTTTATGCGGTGCACCGCATAAAAGGGGATATGCGAAGTTCTAAAATATGCGGTGTAAGTGACCGAGATGCCCTATTAATCAGAGGTATAGCATAGATTTACTCCGCATATTATTGACGTCTCACGTTCCTACAAGTGGATTGGTTTGAGACACTTTGATGCCAATTCTAAGCCAAGAATACCTCGATATTGAGCATCGTTGCTGCATATGTTCGCCGGAGTAGCGTCATGAATATGCTTAGCGAATCGTCTTGAAAACACTTTGTTTTCAATCTATTGAATTTGTAGCTTTGCATATTCATTTACTCCGCATATCCCCTTTTTTTACAGCTGTAGGCGACAACTTTTTCATGGCGGCAGCTCCCACACTTAAGGCGCGTAAAGCCATGCGCCAAGACTCCGCAGCCCAAAAACGCATCGAATTCTTCTTTCACAAACGCCGGCAGTGACGTACCCGATTCCGCTTCGACTTGGGCGAAAAACGTGTCGACATTCTCCTGAACAATACGGTACAACGCCGTCTCTTCCGGACGGCGCCGTTCGTAGTGAATCCTCGGCTTTGGAGAATCGTGGCTAGGACAGGGCTTCGTTGACATCGCCGACACAGCTTAGCGATGCCTGGCAGGTGCGAGAATCGGCGGCCTGCGTTAATCGTTGTCGGATATTTTCACTTCTTGGTGTAGGTATTTTATGGCTCGGGACATCAACGAGGCAAACCCTCGTGCTTTATCTCATTCGCCATCGCCACGCTCACGCGTTGAGTCGACATTTTCTTACATGCGTTGTAACCATTCTCCGCTACGTCATCGACGCCGCCTACGGCATACTGTCGTTCAACGCCGGGACGGCGCCATCAACCACCGGGCAAGGACGACGCAAACCACCGACTCAACAACGCATATGAAGGCCAAACACGTATGACGGAGAACTACAGCTGTTACATTGACTACGACAACGAGAAGAAACGGTATTTTGGTGAAGTGAGAGGCCGTTATGACGGCGCGCTTTTCTACGGCCACACCCTCGAAGCGCTCAAGGCGTCTTTCGCCGATTCCGTCAGGCAGATCACGCAACGCGATGACTATACTGACGCGTGTGCGGACAACGTAGTGTCGATCGCGCACTTTCACGCCAATTCCGTGGATGCCTTAACGGATCTGTTTCAATCGTCCATCCCGAATCAAGGCCATTAGAGGATGCCAAGCCCGCCCATCGCCTGCTAAGATAACCTTGCGGTCCCAAGCCGCGAAACGATGTATTCACGCGGGATCAAAACCCTGTTGGGTGAAGAAATCGAAATGGTTCTCGGTTTACTGTTGGGCACGTTTTCCTATTCCCACGGCGCTGTTGCCGTGGGAATGACCGACGATGAAGATAGCGCGCTCCGCATCATAGTCACCGAACCTTAACGCCTCCAACACGTCCATCACCCGCACCTCGGGCCGTGTTGTCGATCCATTGCCGAATGCGTCACGATTTCTTCTACCGCCCTACTCGCTTCATTCACCTCTTTTTCCACGAGCTGCGCGATGGGTTGAGATTATCAATAGCCGAAACCGCTTGTGTTGAATCGGCACTCTCCACCACGTGCGCATTATCCCCATCGTGCTCATATTATTGCGTGATGTCATCATGTTTTTATGGTAATGTGACCTCATCACGTTATTGAGGCCCTAGGGTATGCCGCGTCCACGTTACACCATCACGAAGTCCGACTACAAAACGGCGCGGGACTATATTGCACGCAAGTTTTTTCAGAATGCGTCGTGGCCGGCGGAAGACGATCTTGAGAGCATTAGAGCTGAGCGCAGCTTCAAAAGGACAACAGACGTGACGACACTCAACGCGTGGTGTGAAAAATGGCTTACCGCCGAGCAGTGGACACAGCTTAAAAACGCCGTTCGGGCCACGCGAAAGCGGCGCGCCGCCCTCGCCGGCGAAGGGCGGAAACACATTTCATTAACCCATCGCGCTTGGCTTATGTTAAGCAATCTTTCAATGCGTGATGGCATCACGATATCGGAATGGCTGGAAGAGAATCTTGAAGACGAGTGGCAGAAACATTGTTGAATTGGTTTGAACATAATCTGAAACTAGACTGAGGGACACGATGGAAGAGATCATTTTTGAAACGGCCCGTTGGCAGCGCCGGCGTTGGCACCGAATCGAGGAGACCGAACGCCGTTACTACGAAGCGCATCTTCATCAAAACCTATGGGGACAGTGGGTCGTCACCCGTGTCAATGGGCGCATCAGCACCGCTTCCGGCCGAGTCGCCGATATCCTTGTAGACAGCTATGAAGACGGCCTCGCGCTTTTGGAAGCGATACAAAAACGCCGCCGCCAGCGCCGTTATTTACTCGTTTACAGTTATTCTGATTGATGCTGGAAGATAACCCGTCTAACGAGATGCTCACCACGGGGTGGCGAATCACTCATATTCATCCCAAAACAGTCCCTTGATACGTCTGCCATCACCACCGACGCGCGGACTATCGAGACCTATATTTTTAACCCTATGATTAATATGACAAACATAGGGTTACACACCTTGCTATGTTCAGTTTATCGTGGCTACGAATCATAGTTTATGATTCGTACATTATGAAAGCCGAGCGCATGCACGCGTTTCCTCTAGACTCGCCGGGGATGAATTCTGCAACTGTGTTGATGTACGCGCACGGTTGACGGAAAATCTCCTGGTGGATGGTATGGTAAGACCAGTCTCGCCTTGCGCGCCGTGGAGGACCTGCAAGCCCAGGATCAAGCCGCGGCTATTACGGTTTCGCCGGCTTCTCCGCATGTCCGCATCAGGACACTATCCACATTGCGTGACCTGAGGAACGATCACGCTATTGGACTGGAATTTTGGCGTAGACGGTGGTTCCGGTGCCCCCCGACTTAACCGATAGCGTTCCACCCAACACGTGGGCACGCTCGCGCATACTCAGTATGCCCACCCCATTCCCCACGCGCTCGGGATCAAAACCGTCGCCGTCATCAGATACCGATATACTAATGTGCTCCAGTTGTTGAACTAATGCGATACGTACCTGAGCCGCGTTCGAATGTTTAACGACGTTGGTTAGGCTTTCCTGAATTATCCGATAGATGGCCATGTTCAACTCATCCCCGAGCGCGTCAAAACTGCCGCTCGGGTCGAGTTCAAAATGACATTCTGGGTGAAGCACATTAAAGGTGTTAACAATATCCTCGATGGCGCCTATCAATCCTAACGTATCGATGACTTCTGGCCGCAGCCGACGGATGATATTACGAGCTACCTCGTAGACGCGTTCGATCATTTCCACCGTCGAGTTCGCACAACGTTTCAACTCGTTAAGGTCATCATCGCGGGCTGCGTTATCAAGCAGTTCTTGCACACGCCACGCCTGTAATTTCGCCGCAACGAGCGTTGCATTGAGCTCATCGTGAATTTCTCTCGCAATATACTTTCGCTCATCCTCGAGCCGTTGATTCATCGCTCGGATAAGTGCGCGATTTTGTTCATTAAGTATTGATAGCTTTTCCGTGCGTCTCTCGACCTCGTCTTCTAATTGTCTCGTGTGTTCTTTTAACCTATTATCGCGAGCGGCTATCGATTGCAACAAGGTATTGTATGCTTCGCCGATCGTAGCGAGTTCGCTAACCGTGGTATGCTCGCGGTAGGGTGTCGCCAGGGATAAATCGGATTTAGCCGTGTTCATTTTTGATGAAAGTGTTAACAGAGGTCTAGAGAAATGGGAAGCGACGAATCCCAGTACAATAATAGTTATCAATACGTACAGTATCGTTACAGCCGATAATTGTAACGATAGCCTCCACAGTGAATCTCGTGCACGTTTCTTAGAGAAAACGATATCGACATACCCAATATGTTCGTCTTTATTAAAGGTGTCCATGTTGAGAAGATCAACGGTATCGGCTGTAATCTTCGAAGAGCGATCGGTTAATGCGGCCTCTCGTCTTAGGTTTTTAAAAAACACGTTAGCCGTAAAATACCAATAATCGTCGTCTTCATAATAGAGAATGCTGTGTTGGTCAGATTCGCTAAAACTGATTTTATTGACTACCTCACTAGTTTTAATTGTTGCATTACTTCCTTTAAAAGGGGTAGAGAACAGACGCTCTCGTTTAGTGTTGAGCACTTCAACATAAACGACATCCGGTACCGAATATGCCGATTCGAGCGGCATTTTTGCAAACACTTCGCTATTCGTAACAATTGCGAGATCGATATCGTCGCGCAATTGCATGAGGATCGCGGAGGCCATATCCTCTAAGGAATGATTGATAACGCGACTCGTCGACATATTGGCGAGGATGACTAAGATTGAGGCGAATACTATAAATGCGACCGAAAACGTTAGGATAAAATAATCCCTAAAAGACCGCTTAGCCGGATTTGTTGATGTCTTGTAAAACGAGAATCGCATTCTATTGGTCACGCGTTTCATTCTGTTATGTGTGACGGATACGTCAGTGAAAACTCATCATTTACTGCATCGATGGGAACGCCCAAATGTACCGCAACACGCTTGTTAATTGCCGCTGACAATTCAGTAATCGTTATAATCTGTTGTTTTTCGCCCAACGCGAGTTCCGCTAGCCGATTACCTGTTGCTTCGAGATTCGGATAAACCGCAAACAACACGCCCGCTTCGACATCGGAGAGCTTGTTAGAGATAATTGGTATCTGATGAATCCAAGCGAGACGGACTATCAGCTCTATAAACGTGTCATTGTTCGAAAATGGATCGTTAATTAACCAAAGACTATCATGCGGCGATAGCGAAGGAATTAAAGTTGAGTACGTCGTGCCGGCCTCAGAAACCGTAGAGACCGGGTGTTTCGCTAATTCAAGTCCAACTTCGCTAGCCGCGACGTCTGCTTGAGTTATCACCCAGTGAGATATCGCGTCACTGTATACGACGTGTACCCGTTTAATCGTACGGCGTTTCCACGAACCTAACGTCTGCACGAGTTTCTGGAACACATAAGCCGGATCAGGTGTAAAGAGTATTCCGGAATGGTCGTCGATCTCCTGCAGCACGGTGGACGGAAACGATGCGCAAAAAACGTGCTTTACGTTCCGATTAAGCGAACGCGTACGAAAAAACGTGTTGCCGATTGAGATTGCATTGATAAGGCGTTCGTCATTAATGAGCTTACTCAGATTAGGGTCGTTAACGTCAACAGCAAATGTCTTTAGATTGAAGCGACGATTAGTCGATGCGATCCCTCTTAAAATCTCGTCTAGAAACACCGTGCGCTGCTCGGCGAGATGGGGCGGGTAGACTACCAGAGAGTATTTGTCAGATTCTGGGTACGCTTCGCTTGGGACAACGCTGATAATGAAAAGCACTATGCTGAGTGTTAAGAACTTGTGATAGTATCGTAAGCAGTGATAACAACGACCCGTTTTACCCGAGGATTTTCCTATGCCTATCGTTAGGACGGAATCATTGATAAGTGTTTGGTCGCGCATCGCCGGGTCGGAAAATAGGTTTAAATACCAAATAATATAATAATAGCAGTTGATTGTTAGGTGCCGCTTGGCGGTTTTATAAATCTCAACAAATCAAAGGGATGTGGTTTGCGCGGATAGTATAGCGCCTAAACTCTACTGCGGAATAGACGTTCTACGTAACCAGTAGAACGAAAGCGTGGGGTTTATGACGCGACTATTCGCGAGTATTACGTTACTACTTCTTCCTCTTTCATCTGTTGCGTATGACATAATGGACGTCTACGGCGATACGGAATTACTCAATATCGCCCTCGGGAAACAACAGTCGGTACGTTCATCGCCGATTGTTGCGACCGTCTTGACGGAAGACGATATCCTCGGCGTTCCGGCGAGAACATTAGACGATATTCTATTTCAAGCCGTCGGGATTCACCAGGCGGTCGATTCCTTATATAACCAAATCTACTCTATTCGCGGATTAAGTTCTCCCTTCAGCCAGACGCTCTTGTTTCTAAATAACGGGACGGACGAACCCGCGGCGTTTTTCGGCCCACGGTTAAGTCCCGTATCGCAACGTACCCTAATGCGGCGGCTTAAACGAATCGAAATTCAACGAAGTCCCGGGTCGGCCATTTACGGCGCAGATGCGTTCTCTGGTGTCATCAATTTAATCACAAAACCGCCTTTAGAATTGCAGCAAACGCGCCTAGGCGGACAAATAGGGTCTTTTGATAGTCAGTTTGGCTGGTTGATACATGGCGAGGAATTCGGTGGATTTAAAACCTATTTTGCTGCGTACAGTGCCGACAGTGACGGAGACGACCTATTGATCGATAGCGACGCGCAAACTCGTCACGATAGCCTCCTTAATACGACCGCGTCGTTAGCACCCGGTGACGCTAGGGCTTGGAGGAGAGCAAGCGCGCTGGTATTCGCCGCTAAAGGAAACGGTTTCAATATCTCCGCAAACTATGAGAAATTTCATGCTGGATGGGGTGCCGGTTTTAGAGAATCGCTACAGCCTAAGGATAATCGCGGAGAGTCCACTGAACTTGGGCTCATCGGAAAGTATGAACAGTCCCTGACACCGAATACGAAAGCGTTGTATACGCTTCGACTTAATCAGAATGAGATTAACCCGAATGAAGCGAAATTGAGTCCACCGGGCGCCCTTGGAGGAGCGGCAACGATCGGTATCATCGATACGCTGCGATTTAAAGAAAAATACCTTGCCGTAGACGCTAAGTTCTTATACTCCGGTTTCGACCATGCGACAATCGACTATGGGTTCGGATATAACATTTTGAAAGTTCGCGATGCGAGCATCGAACGGAATTACCTCGATTTTAACGGCAACATTTTACCTTTTGATTTTACCAGTACAGTAAACATTGATGGACTGATCGCTAATGAACGAGAAAATAGCTATGTATTTTTTCAACACAATTGGAACTTTTTGCCCGACTGGACATTAACCACCGGCGGCCGTTTAAACCATTTCAATACGTACGGCAGCAAAGTCAGCCCTCGCATGGGCCTTGTTTGGTTTCCAACGCTTGATTCGACATGGAAAATCCTATACGGTCGCGCATTTCAACCCCCGGCGTTAGTAGAAGGAGGCGATCTATTGGTCAGTCGGATCGACACCTACGAAATCGCGAATATTTATCGGCTCAACAAAAACTTGTCCACAGCATTGACTGCGTTTTCATATGACATGAAGAATCCGATAGAGGATGTTGATACAGACGATCCATTGAATCGTAAGTTGTCACAAAATTATGAAGGGCAAACGGGCTACGGCGTCGAGGCAGAACTGAAATGGCGCGTGAATGACAATTGGCGGGTTGTTGTTAACCACACTCAATTAGACGCTGAACGAAAAGATACGGGGCAATACCCCGGATACGCACCTAAACATACCACATACTTACGCTTGAATTGGCGGGCAAAACCGCAGTGGTTAACCGGATTGGAATTCAAAAATGTCGGTAATCGGCGTCGCGGTCCAGCGGACAGTCGGCCTCCCCTTGATGGGTACACGACAACAAATGTTGTGATAAGGCGTTTCTTTAATCCTGAATTTAGCATTTCACTGCTCGGACGAAATATCTTTGACGTCGACGCACGCGATCCGAGTCCCGCTCCCGGGCTTAACATCCCGAATGACTTTCCGCTCGAGGGCCGGAGCCTTTATATAGAAGCCGAGTACGTCTGGGATAAATCCTAATACGGGTCGTACGTATCACCGGCGGGCTAGGCACTATTCACTGCTATCGGGCGGGCTCGCGATTCTCAGACGACAGTATCGTGAACCGTCTATGGGTTTTAAGTCGTCGTTTCGCTCAGCAAAATATCGTTGTATATAGTCACCCACCGCTAAGTCGTCGAGACATTCGAATCCGAGCTTCCTTAACTCATTTATGAAGTCCTCGGGAATGATTTCAAATCTGAGTGGCTCGCCCATCAAAGCCGTAAGTCGTTGCACTTTCTTTAATATTTGCGCGTCCTCGGGCGTAATGAGCTTCGAGGATACGCCATAGTCAAAAACGATAATGGATCCGGGCGCGCACGAAGACGAAATCGCCTGCAAGGTTTGCATTATTGCCGATTGAGTTAAATAAGGTGTCGTGCCTAACCACGAAATGAATGCCGGTCTGTGTTGATCAAAGCCGGAACGCTGTAGTGCGGTGGCGAAAGCCTCGTTCTCGTGATCTACGGAAACATAGCGGACGTTATGGACATCGTTTTCGCCCATTCTTTTAAGCTTTGACCGTTTATATTGCTGGGTTGCAGGATGGTCTATTTCATAAACATGCAGGGAATCGAGTAGATCCGCGCGGCGTAGACAAAAGGTATCCAAACCCGCACCGATGATAATATACTGATCAATGCCCTCTTTAATGGCCTCCTCGAGGCAATCCTCCGCGTAACGGCACCGGCTCAATATCTGCGCTTGTGCAGGCCGATAAACGCTTCGTAATAGTTTGGTAAAAAAAACAGAAAACAGCACCCGGTTAGAGAGAATAATTCGTAATGTCGAGCCAACCATTTCTATAGCGAAGGGGTCTTCGAAAATATGATCCTTATCATATATAAAATGCGCTGCCCGGAACGCGGCAGCGCTTTCTGCAGTCCTACTGTGCTTTCCATGCCTCATCATTCCCTCCCTCGCCGTACGACGGCATAAGATGGCTTGCTCTATGACTTATTGTTGTTGTAGCACCTGCTTTGCCCGACACATTCGTACCGACGAGCGGTGCGATGCTGTTTCATTATTTTATTCACAAGTAACATAGAATAACCCATACGGTGGAAAAACTCATGCCCCCTGAGGATCGCGAGCTCGGGTACGTTCGAGCCGTTCCCTACCGTTGATAGACACCATTCACGCTTAGGCGTTTTTGTGGGCGCGGGAGCCCACAGTACGCTCCCCCTCGCCTTTAGATTGAGTTCCACATAAGAGGGGGCCCGATGATCTTCGGGCCACGCAGTGAGCCGCCCCGTCGGCGCGTCTCCCGATCCGCTGAACTACATTCCCTAACGATAACTGGGGTCTCGACCGTCTTCTTGAAAGCGCCACTCCTCGCCGTTCACATCTCCCGATTTTTTGTATTTACTTCGAGACCGCGTTTCGATACACATGACCCGGGCACGCTTGAGGTTCAGCATCGCCGCCTAATGAACTCGCCTCGTTCATTGAACGGTTTCGGAGCGCGTTAAATAGCTCAATGAGCAAAACAGCATTTATTGTTGATTCTCTCGATATTTTGCGTATTTTCGGAACCTATGTTTGTTGCCATATATGTTCTCGCCATTGCGAGGTAAAACTATCTACGCACAGCGACTCACGGAAAATGCGTGTATTGCCGATCTCACGGATTTGGGGTTTACTCGCTTGATTCCTAAATTTATAGTCCTTATTGAGAACTTTGATGGGCTTGAAACGGTTATCGAGGACGAAATCGAAATGCCCTACCCGTATTTACATCGTATTGTCATGCGCACGTGGGGCAGCGACCCTCTGGAAAAACGCCAGGACGAGTTTATAAACCGGGTGGCGACGATGCCCTGTTTTTTTTATCGCGTGTTCAACGGCCGTACCCAATGGAATTCCCTTACGATGCGACTACGCGATTTCATGTCCCACGAAACAATATTTTGGAGAGACTACACGCCCTCTCCTTCGCCCGTACGCGTTAAAAGATGGCTCGTTGAATCCGCTTAATGGCTGTTGTAAGCCGTGTTTCGAGTACTAGTCCTGAACCGGCAACGCCCGTAAACTCCGCCGTTGTTACTTGTATTGACGGGTAATCAACTGCTTCGCGACAAAGCGTCTGTGCTGTACCGAGTTTTCAAACTTACGTCGGTCTTCCGTCATGAATACACGCCTCTGTATGCGGCAACTACAGGCGCGTTTCCGACGACGTCCCGTTGGTACCGGCTACCGACACGCATCATCACTTCCCTTACTCGTCCGCACTTTTCGCTCAACACAAACGGTGATTAGGCTGGCGCGGCCCGGCGGCTCAACCACCGGGTTCTTTGTCGATAACCCCATACTGGAGCGCCAATCGCGTTAAGTCCGCAACGCGGGTATAACCCGCTTTCTCTTTGACCGCCAGTAAGATGTTATTGACGGTCTTAACCGAGACGCCCCATTCCTCGGCAATTTCCCGCGTGCTTCGCCCGCTCGCGATCAATTTAAACGCTTCATACTCTCGCTTCGTGAAGGAATCGATGGGCGACGGACCTTCTTGTGTAGTTAAAAAAGCGAGTCGTTCCGCAATGTCAGGGGGAAAATAAAGCTCACCGCTCGATGCTTTCTTAATCGCCTCTATCAATATTCCGGGTCGACTTCGTTTGGTGACAAAGGCTTTCGCGCCGTATTTATACGCTTCCTTAATCAAATTATCCTGATCATGCTGAGAAAGAATGACGATTTTCGCGTCCTGGTCGTATTCGATGATTTCTTTCGTGGCGTCCAATCCTGTCGTCTTTTCCACGAATAAAAGATCCAGGCAAATCACGTCTGGCCGTAGGGATTTATATTTTTCAACGGCGTCACGCGCGTTATCCGTTTCGCCGACGACCTGGATGTCCGGGGTATCCTGGAGAATGGACGCGAATCCTGCCCTTAATAGAGGGTGATCATCCGCTAAAACCACTTTAATTTTTTTGTTCGTCTCAGCGCCCATGTTCATATTTATTTAATATCAGATAATTACGCCATTATATGCGGTCCGTCCTGGCCAGCGCATATAGCACCTTATGACAACCATTTTAGGCCTCTTCATTACCGAATTTTCTGCACCGGTTGGTGTCTCTGCCACTTAGGTTCGACATTCCTATACGTTATTATTGTTTTTCCTATTTATTTCGTGTAAGTTTCCTATTTTTAAACGTGGTCCGGATTCCCTTTCGGAAAGTAAACTTTGGCAGGGCATCGTCTAATACATCGCTCGAAGGATTCTCGTGCTGACACAACACGATACGTCTAAGCCATCGCATGAGCGGCCAACCAACGGTCGGTCACCGTTGCTGCTGAAGGTCACCGACATCGACCTGTACGACCTCAATCCTCGCCATACCCGAAACGAACGCTACGAGGACCTTCGCGCGTCAATACGCGCCACCGGAGGCATCGATAGCCCCTTGACCGTCACCCGTCGCCCGAACGCATCTCCGTATACGGTCCGTTTCGGCTGCAACACGCGCCTTGAGATTCTTCAAGCGCTTTGTCAAGGAATACGGTATCCACGGTTCCTCGAAGTCTATTGCCTTTACATCCCGTGGTCCAGCGAGTCACGTGGCCATTGCGCACACCTCATCGAAAACGAAAAGCGAAGCCCCCTTACGTTACTGGATAAAGCCTACCGACTTAAGAAGCAAAAAGAACTGCTCGAAGTGGAGCTGAATGCGCATCTATCACAGAGCCAGTTCGTCAAGGGATTCGCCAAAGCCGGCTACACAATTACTCAACCCATGCTTTTCCGGCATGAGTATGAATGGTCTACGCTGGCAACGTACCTACCCGAGGCGCGGGCGATGAACCGGTTAACTCTTCGCGACATCGAGTCGCTTCGCACCTTACGTGCGCGCCACGGGAAATATGGGCGAGGAATTGCGTTTGCGGATAGAAAACACATTTTTGAGGACATGTATCTCGACTGCTTATCGCAACTTTACGGTGAACACTTCTCGCTCGCCGCCTTAGCCAATGAGCAGAACGAAAAAATCGCGAAGATAACCGACACCCCCACGATGAACGCGCGTATCAGCAACAACGCGATCGGTCACAAAGGCGGGATCGCCGACCCCCCTCCCCTAGTAGACCCGCTCGCCTCGACGCCACGCGCGGACACCGAAACGCGACCGAATACGCGCGAAGCGCAAGCTGATCCCGGTTCGCGCCCCCGGACTACGCCGCCAGAAGACCTCGCGTCATTGCGACGGCGAACCTATGAGATTGCACCGCGGATCAGCGAACGGCATAAACTGGCCACTTGCGTCAGCGCATACGCCCTCGGTGTGGGCTACCTCGTCGACTTGCCTGTGGTGCCCGTTAGCAATAAAAAAAAGCCGGCCTGGTGGACTTTGTTGATCTGTTCCGAACAAGACCACCTGGACAAATTGACTCGACTAAGCGACGGGAAGCTAGTTAGGAACATCCGCCTGGGGGCAAGACCCAAGAATGTTTACTCCGCGACCGGTCAGGCAGAGGTTGGTTTTTACTGGTTTTTCGTTGCCACCACGCTCACAGATTGTGAATTCAATGACTTTGTTTTGCTACTTACCCATCGCCGACAGATACGCGCGTTTTTAAAACGACGCGGCGGACTGCTTTGGGACGACTAAATCGGCAACGCGCATCGGGAGGCGCCCTATGGACAACAGATACGATCAAAATTACGGCACCCTCTGTTATCAACTCTTGATGGCCATCCTGGCCAATAACAAAATTGACCATCTATTCGCGATGGGTTTTTCAGGTGACGACGTGAGGTGGTTACAGAGCCTCAACCCCGAGGAACTAAAGCGCATCACGACAACGCCGTTTCCGGTAATGGGTTGGCGCCCAACAGTGCACAAAGAACGCATCAAAATGTGGAAAAAAAATGTTCGAGAAAATCGAGAAGAACTGCAACAATTAGACGAATTCATCATGCTTGGCGCCTCTTACCCATTGGTCCGCTACTGCTTCGGCTTGACCGATCACCAGTTTCGGGATAGGTGTATGTTATTGAGTGTCGCACCCTATCGGGGCCGTGCCCGACTGCCTCCGGAGGACGTACAAACGGAGGCGTGGTGTCTGTTTCAGGCGCATCTCCACCTCCCTACCCGTTTACGCATACTCGAGATTGGTCGTGGCGTCACCGTTCCCTTGCGAGACGTCTGGTCACTGCTTAAACAATGGGAACACGAGGTACTAAATTAATCTGATAAGGGAAAGCGCGTCGCGCCTAGACGAGAGCCATTCACGGTGAGCGTTGGGGAGAAAAGCAGCGTTTTCCGTTGAAACGATAGGCAGCTACGCGCGATATTCGTTTCTCCGAATAGACGTTATCCCACGCGACTTAAGAGACGTAATGTGGTAAGCGGTAGCGAAATATAGATTGAGCCGTTTGACCGAACCGACGGATTTTACCGCAAGAGTACGTTAACGATTCAAACGTGGCCGTGTCAACAGCACTTCCACGGGCGACACCGGTAGGTTGATAAGAACTCCATCCTCGGGCTGGTTCTTTTTAGTGCGTTAATCAAGACCGTCTGGCCAGCGGCCACGCTGGATGATCCGTGAGCACACTGACGCCTCGTGAAAATCATCAACACCATTGACGACACTACATTGACCACACTTCGAGAAAGACCAACAACGATGTCGAGGACATTAACGCGTTTTCCGATTAAAAGCGGGCATCTCCAATTCGGTTGCCTCAAGATGAAAATCCAAAACGCTCTGCTAGCCCGCTTTTCGCTCGGGATCCTACGCGAGTCTTGCACGTCGCTGTGAGGAATACGGGCTGGGCGGATTTCAACCCGTTTTTTAAATGGATAGAAAAGGTGAAAAGGGTTTTTAAAGAAAAGATTATTTAATGATTATAAAAAAGATTATAGTAAGTAAAGAGGATTTTTAAGTGCATGAAAAATATATCATATTACGTCTTCACCTCTTCGTCAAGCTACCTCAAATCACGACTCACGCTACTTCATAACGCGACGGAATCTACCTCAAAACACTATGTGCCCTACCCCAACGCACGAGTCGATCTACCTCATGACACGATACGCTTTGTCGATAAGCGTCCCCATCGTCTACCTCAAAACACGATACCCCCCTACTTCTTAACTCGATAATCCTACCTCATAACACGATCCTCGGTTGCTACCGGGGGGACTTCGCCCACAGAAATACTAAGCTTCTCGATGACTCCCGTCCATCTCGGTTTATTACGCCAATCGACTAAGAAAAAACAACAACGCTGTAGCTATTTCCTCCAAGAAATTGGCTGAGCGTGCTTGCCAGTTCTACCTCTTAACACGATAGTGGTTTGTGCGAGGGATACTGACCTAAGTTACTCTATTTTAAAGGAGAAAAGAGAAGAATCGTTGAACTAAGACGCTTTATTCCATGCTGGATTACCGCCACCAGCCTACTTCATAACACGAGAGTTCTGCCGCGACGGGCTTGATAAGATGTAGGATATCTCGTCAACGAGCTAAGATACCGTGTGGGAGTCGACCAAGGAGGGGTGAACCGGTACTCCCTTTTTTCGGAAACCCTCATCACGTTAAACGCGCGGCCCGCGGTGGGAATCCATTTGGTTTAAGACCCACCGCCCTCCCCTATTGCTATGATTGGGACAATTTCCTAGACGTGGCGATGCGTACGACATGTACATTATCATTTTGATCAATTCGCCAGCTATCAAGAAACCCCACGTTTTCTAGTTCCGCCAAAGCGTTTTTGAGATTTTGGCGAAATTTATAAAGGTCCTTTACGGTCGAACCGCACAGGGTTTTCAGCGTCTTGACCTTTAACGCGTACGGATTGGCATGCGTAAAATAAAAGCTGTGTAGCCATTTTGCTAGCGGACCTAGCTGCTGGCGCTGCTCCCAGACGATTTGTGTATAAGCGACATGACCGAAAAGTGCAATAATGCGTGGCTCAAGACAGATCTTCCATGTTCGTGATTGTTGATGTTCCATGTCACGCCATTCAAACGAACGAATCAGCGAACCGCTATAGCCCCTCGGCCCATTACTAACACTGAGGCTTGTTGCTTTAAGTCGAATGAGTGATTTCTTGAGCCGTGCGTATGTGCGGCCATCGGTTGGCCAGCCCAGGGACTTAAGCAGCGCGTAGGCCGTAACCTCGACCAGCTCTCCAAGTGGTGTCAATCTTGCTAGGTGAAGAATCTGCAAAAAGACATCCTCGTCATCTTGGCGCAGCTCTTCACCGGTGTACGTGATTCTTACGTCACCAAGTGCGGCGATGATGGCCTCTTTCAAGTAGGAGCGTTTATTTCTCTTGTTACCAACGGTGAAGAGCGCTGAGCGCACAAGGTCATTGGGAACGCCGCGACGCTCTTCTCCCCAGAGCGGAAGTTGGACAACGGAGGCGGATTTGGCTGTCGGCGACGCCGCAGCTTGGGTAGCGGTCTTTTCCCGCCGCGAGATCTTTTCTTTAAGCGACTTTTCCGCTTGTTTGAGTTTACGCTGAAGCGGGTCGGTCTGTGCCATTTTATACCTTTATTTCCGCACGATTGTATTGATCATAGTCGCCTAGCCGTTATAATTCAAGCATAGCGAATGATTAAGCATACGATATGCGATAGGGAGAGATCATGAAGATCATTGCGGTCGTGCAAAATAAAGGCGGTGTTGGAAAGACGACCATTACAAAAATGCTTGCGGAGTGGTTTAGCCGACACGAAAAAAAACGCATTCTGGCACTGGATCTCGATCCGCAATGTAACTTCTCGCGTCGGTTTCTTACTATGGAATTGGATCCCACCGATCCACATGGAATATTGCCACCTATTCATCCCGATTTCGACCCGAACGACCCGGACGAAGACCCCACGTGGGGCGGTCGTAGCAGCAGCGCCGCCATTTATACCGGCCAGTTGGTCGTACCGTATGCGACGCATTTGAAAGGATTAGATATCTTGCCTGGTCATGCGGCGCTATTAGACGAAGTCGAGCGGGTGCGGCGAGACGACGTTCAACAGCGCGTACATAACGCCTTACAGCGCTGGCTCGCTTATCCGGAGGTGAACGAGGCTTACGATCTAGTGCTCATCGACACCATGCCCTCAAAAGGACCCTTAACAGTCAGCGCCATGCGTGCCGCGACCCATGTACTCATTCCAACGGAGATGGAGCAACAGTCTATCGAAGGGCTCGTTAACATGTTGCAGTTGTGGAAACGGGAAAACTTCGCGCGCGCGGACCAATCCGAAGTGAACCTTATTGGGATTCTTCCGAACAAGGTGCGCAAGGGGGTGAGCCTTCATGAAGGTCTTTATGGCAGTCTCATGAATGATCCTTCGATTAAGCCCTACATGATTCCCATGCAACTACATCAACGCGTGGGGTACGCCGAGCCGGATGTGCCGGGAACCCATCCGGCGTCCGTTTTCGATCGGCCGAAAAGTGACGATGTGAGAAAGGAAGCGGAAATATTGGTAGCTTATGTGGAAGAGAGGGTGTTCGGATGAGTGGGAAAAAGAAACGTTTTTCAGTAGATCGTTCGCTGACGCAAGGTATTGGTCAAGTACTGGAACAAGGGCGTGAACACGTTGGGCAGTTGCATTTCGAGATAGTGCCCGTTTCGCGCTTGGAACCGGATCCTGACAATCCCCGCGACATGATTCTCACGCGCCACGATTTGCCCGAACCTGATCCGCAAGACCCGCAAATACAGCGTAAACGCGCGGAGAAACAACAGCTCGAGAGTCTCGCCATCAGTATCAAGCGCAGTGGCGTTCAGCAGCCCATCGTCGTGTATCGCCACGGCGAGCGGTTTCGGATCGCGATGGGGGAACGCCGGTTCTTGGCATCGATTCTCGCGGGTAAGGATCACGTCCCGGCCCGGATATGGCCGAAACGGCCCGATGACTACGATTTGCGGTTACTACAATATGTCGAGAATGTTGAACGGCTTGATCTAACGGCGTGGGAGCGTGTTCAGAATATTCGCGCACTTGTTGACGCCTATGAACGGCAACACGGCACACAAATCACGCCGACATTACTGGCGGAAGAAACCGGTTTTGCAATGTCTCAAGCCAGTATGTACGTCCATCTCGTCAAAGCGCCGGAGGACGTTTGTCAGGCACTGAAAGAAGGGGACATCGGTAATCTCGATAAAGCCGCGTTGATCGCTCGTTTGTCCGATACGTCGCGACGTCTTGCGGCGATCGACGCGTGCCGTGCCGGAGCGGGTCTGGATGCATTACGGCAGCTAGCGGGCAAGAAAAGAACGGTTTCCCACGATACGGAGGCGACGGGACCGAAAAGGGCAGGGCGGCCTCCAAAAAAAATCGCATTGGGGAGCACGGGTAACGTCGCTGCCGTACGCCGCGTCATGGAGATTGTTGTGAGAGAAGAGGGCGATGATTTCGGAGATGTCGATTGGGACGACTTGGCTAGTGTCACCAAAGCGTGGAAACAGTTTTGGAAACGCCAAGAGGAGCGCAGCGCGTGAGTCCACAGACGCTAAGTCGAAATGCAAACAAAGTACGAACAACGGTGTTGCTACCGACGAAGATGCGTAAGGAAATGTTGGCCGCTGTTCTTCGAGACGGGTACGGTATGCGGGGCAAGAGCGCTTGGATCGCCGAAGCCGTCGATGAGTTTTTACACCACGAAGAGTGGCTCGCAAGCGTGGGTACAGGGGAGGGGCTCACGCGCAGTCCGGAGCGCGAAGTTTTCTCGCTCACACCGGGACTAAAGGATCGCATGGAGGGCGCTGTGTTGGAACTAAGAAAGCGCGATCCACTCATGACAGGCCCACAGAGCGCGATTATCCGCGCCGCGATTACGCGACGCCTACTTCGGTCACCGAAATAGGTTGTAACACATAGAATTATAACAGAATAATTTTTAAAAAATAAAGCAAAAATCAGTCTGTTAAAGACGCGGTCAAGTTGACTGGGAGATCGAAAAAATCCGCCTAACCACAAACGGTGGATGTGATCCAGATGTTTTTGGTAACGCCAAATGACCCGTTACGTTGTTCCTAATCCCAATGTGCTGAAACGGATGCGGTAGTCCCAGGCTATCCGAGTGCTACAGCTTGGATTTACTAGGAAGCGGACCACGCGCTACGCATTTTCTTAACGCAAACGATCTACTTCATAACACGATAATGCTATCTCAAAACACGAGAGCCCAGCCTCGTGTATATAACCCAAATTTTTCGTTTCGAGGTAACGCTTGCGCGATTAAGATCCGCTTTTTTAATGCCAAAACGCCTGTTTGATTGTTACCTTGTGCTTTTGCCAGACGTCAAAAGGCAGAAAACTAAACCGATATAGTTTATTATTAAACATATCAAGGAAGCTTGTTATGGCTATCAGTTCCGTACGACAAACAGACGCTGCCCCCGATCTGGAGACGCTGGAATCCCGTAAGGCGATGGCCAAGCTGGTTACCCGTTTGTTTGAACACTGGGGCCTGGATACGGCCACCCAGTTGAATCTCCTAGGCTTGAGCAAATCGAGTCGAGCATTGCTGGGCAAGTACCGTCGGGGTGAGCCCTTATCCCCAAACCGCGACACCTTGGACAGGGTAGGGTGGTTGCTGGCGATCCATAAAGCGCTGCGCCTACTGTACCCTTACAATCAAGAGTTCCGCACCCAGTGGGTTAAGCTCAGGAATCGCGCGTTTACCAACCGTACGCCGCTTGAGGAAATGACAGAGCATGGCTTGATCGGCATCGCACGGGTGGCGCGCTACCTGGATTATCAGCGTGGCAGGTAATGGATGCACTGTTCGACACCAGTCGCGACGTCAGTGAGGACGTGTTTAGAAACATCGTTTCTCTACGTCAATCCATCGATCTGTACGAAGAATTGGCAGAGGGAGACGCTGAACTCTCGACAGTGGCTGCGGCGGCGGAGATGCGGGTAAAGGTAAGAATTACCCCCAGGGCCCATTGAGCGCGGCTTTCACTACACCACGGCTATCACCTATCCCTTCGAGAGTGAGCCCTACCTGGTATCCCGTTACGGCGATGGCACGTACGGCCTCTGGTATGGATCGTTAGACATCGATACCACGGTTGCCGAGACGGCTCACCACATGATTCAAGATGAAAGCAATATCGAGGGGCTGGAGGAGATCATTGTCCGCGAGCGCGCCGTCTACGCCGTCTTCTGTCGCGCGGTGTTGGTTGATCTCTCTGCGAAAGCGGAGAGCCATCCTGGGCTTATCGCAGACGATTATGGCTTGACACACCAGATTGGCCGACGCCTTACTCATGAGGGGCAGCCGGGGCTGCTGGCTGGCTCCCTCCGCCCGACATCGGGAGGGCATTAACACCGTAATCTTCAATCCGAATGTGTTAAGCGCGCCCCGTCTGCTTTTCTATCTGACTTATCGCTTCGACCCGATATCACGGAGGGTGGGTGTCGAACGGGAACCAGGTCTGATTTATGCCACTTATCCGGCGGGGTGAGAAAATCGGCGCGATAATTGCCGTGTTACCGACGTTTTAGCATCTCCCGCGTTTTAAGCCAGCGGACTTACCGCGCTCAACGGTTTCAATGTGGTGCGCGCCGCCTTGGTCAGGGTGCGTATCGGCTCCGGATGGGGTGCAGCCCCGGAACTGCCATTCGAACCCCACATTTTTTGTCGATGTCCGAAGCACGCAAAAGAGGCAACCGGCTTTTGCTACTTTTTATAGGTGTGTTTGGATAATTCGCACGTGATAACCGTTCGAAATACGTAAGTAAAATTGGCTTGTATGCAAAAAGTTCGGCGAGCGCTTGTGTATGGATAAAATATAAGACGTTCGGGAAGGTAATGGGATTTTGACACGAATGGCAGCTTCAGGGCTGCACCCTCCGGATGGGGTCAATTTGAACGTTATTTAATCTTAAGTGGAAAGGTTATCTCCATGTCACGAACGGAAATGTTGTCACGTGACAAACTTTCACTCCCGTTTGTGCATTAGAGCCGAACATGCTAAGTTTTTTTGTCACGTGACAAGGAATCCTACGCAAATGGAAATGGATCTCGATTTACTGGAGCTGAGTCCACTACGTCCAAATGGGCCGATGCCTTTGGTAACCCCTGAAGAGGTGGCGTTGACCGCCAAAGTGGGGCCGTTTCCACCCCTTTTGGTTCGCCCGCTTGCGGATAGCCAGCCCCAACGTTACGAAATCCTGCGAGGTGAGAAAACCTGGCGTTTGGCGCAGATGGCGGGCCTGGGTGCGGCGCCGGTTGTGGTGCGCGATGATATTGCGGATGACGATGCTCGGCGTTTGCTCAAGGAGGAGGGGGCGTCGCCCCGTAGCGGAGACAATCCCCTTATGCAAGCACGAGACATTCTACGCTTTACCGAGGAGGGAGATTTCAGCCTTACCGAGGCCGCGCGGATGCTGGGATTTACCGTGGATGGGGCTTCTCATCGTTTGCGGTTATTGCGGTTGGATCCCGCGGTCCAGGAACTCGTAGCCGCGGGGCAACTGCGCTTGGGCCATGCCAAGCCATTGGTGGGTCTGCCCCGGGAGACGCAACGCGCCCTCGCACATCAAGCCGTGCGCGAGTGTTTATCAGCCCGGGCGCTGGAGCGGCTGGCGAGAACCATTCGGGCTGGGGGGCGTGTGGCAGGCGCGGTCGCGGGTTCCCCGAACGCCAATTCGTCTTCCTCTGAAAAGGATGCGGACCTCGTGCGCCTCGAGGCTGAAGTGTCAGCGATCGTCGGTTCGCCGGTGACGATTGAGCATCATGATGCTGGAAACGGTACACTCAGTATTGGTTATGCAAATTTAGAGATCCTGCAAGGCTTGCTCGAACGAATGGGTTATCGCGGGGAATCTTAGCGGTAACCCGAAGAGGCGAGGCCATGATGCATAAATGTCGAGAGAAGTCGGGCAGGGGCGGGCGGTTCGATCGTGTTTCGGCAGCGCCGAGTTAGCTTAAGGCTGTCTCGAACATGACCGTCAACGTCGGTATGGACTCGTTGTCGCGCCCAGGGACTCATCCAGGTGTTGGGCTATCTGGACGCCATGCGAGGCAAAGCCATCAACCTAATCGAACACGACAATGGCTGTGCACCACGACGGCGAAAAACGTGCCGTTCATCGACGTGCATACGAGCGCTCAACCGCTCCGTTTCCCGCTAGAAGCGTTTTTCGTGGCGGGACATCTTCCTGCCCCAGGGTGCTGAGCGCGCCACGTCGTCGTACGTTGACGCAAAAATTGGTGTCACGGGAGCCTCTTGCAAAACTCTCAAAACCAGCGAATATCTTGGCAATTCGAGGCCAAAATATGAGGGTGTGCCTGGTTCGTTGTTGGTAAAATTAAGGTTGTGACCTAAACCAACAGAATCATG
>CALZJI010000182.1 GCA_945787615.1 uncultured Chromatiaceae bacterium
AACGCGTCGCTTATTCTTCATCTACAGGGCTGTGCACGCCATATGGGCCTGTCTGCAAAACGTGGGTATAGATCTCCATCGTCTTAACATCCTTGTGGCCCATTAACTTTTGGATAGTTCTCTATATTGCTTAGTGTGAATAATCCTACGTACGCGTTCAACTAACTTTTCTTCTTTCATTTCAACGCCCTTTCTTAGTATGTTAGCTGTTATTAATTACAGCTTTTAATAGAATGCCAAAAACATAACCGATTGTAAATACAGCAGTCTCCTATAACCCAATCTCAGCTAGCGGGCGATACTAATTACCACAGGACATTCGTGGATTATATCCTTGAAGCGTTTAAGGTTTAATTACCTTATGCTAATATCGTCGACTAGAGATATTGCCCCAGTGCTCCAAAATTATACCGCCGCGTATACAATACTTTGGAGATGGGGATATACAATTGGATGTTAGAGCTCTTAAATGAGCTGAATGATTGGTAAATACGAAGCATCGAATTAACGCTCAAGTGAATGTGCCAATTTCATAGGTTCGCTGTGGCTTCGTCAAGGAGCGGTGATAAATTAATGTTAAGCAACCTCAGCGCTGAGGTGCTTCTCAAAAGTTGTAGTGGATGAGAAAGTTTGTTGCGTATGTGTGGTTCGGCGCACTTCGTTTAAATACTGTGTAAAACAATTGGCGCAACGTTTTCAGCACGAAGCGCCAAACAAGAACAAAAGCATTTAGGGTGACAGCCGAAAGTTTGGTTGTCTTAGCAAAGTTCAGTAGAGCACCAGGCTCTAACAAGCAGCTAGTCGTGCCAAGATAAATCCAAATCGAAGGGATTGATAAGGAGGTCATGAAATTCGATAGTGTTACCTAGTGGGTGCGGATTGTTTTGATCCTATTCCCACCCGACTA
>CALZJI010000183.1 GCA_945787615.1 uncultured Chromatiaceae bacterium
TTAAGATGAAGTCCGTGAGCAATTACATCGGTAAAGTATCGAAACAGCAAGACGGGAAATGCCCGCATTGCCAACAACTCATACAGGCTGAAGACAAACACCATCTTCATCATCTTGATGGCGATAAGACCAACCGAGGGGGTTCTGTCGCAAACATTTTTTCCGGCTGAGAATAATTTGCTCATAAGCAGATGCTCAACCGGCTAAGGCATAGAAGAGATCTGCAGGCGACGAGTAATCGCCCGCGATTTTTTTCATCTGTCGTTTCGCGAGCATCCTGACGAGCTCTATTCGGGCCAATGTCGCCTGAGCACACTAAAAGTTTTTGAATCCCAACATGGGTCGAGTGATGCGTTTGATAAATCGGTGATCTTGCTCAACAACATTATCAAGATACTTGCATTGCCGACACTTAATCCGCGTTGTGTTCTCTTTATTATATGCGGTGATGCCCGCTTTGTTGGCACCGCTTTTATCTATATTTATCAAACCCGGTTTCGCATTACGACCAATAGCTTTGTTAAGAAAGCGTAACGCGGCTTTCTTGTCGCGTTTTGCGGTCAGTAGGAAATCAATGGTATTTCCCTCTTTATCGACGGCGCGGTAAAAGTATTTCCGTTCGCCTTTCACTTTGATATAGGTTTCATCCATCCGCCAACGTGTACCCACTCGTTTTTTCTTATTCTGAAAAGCCGCTTCGAGCTGAGGCGAATACTCAATCACCCAGCGGTTAACCGTGCTGTGATCCACGGGATAGCCGCGCTCGCCCATCATCTCTTCAATGTCCCGGTCCGGTAACTCAGCGCATACGCGAGGTACCAACGGACACTTTGGAGAATCATATCTTTTTGGAAGTGGCGACCTTTGAAACTGATCATGTTTCACCCACAATTGAATCTGACAATGGCTAGAGGGTATCATGGAATCCGAATAACGGCGATTTTACGACAGAACCCATTCTTGACCGGTGTGTATATCGATCGATGTTCTTCTTGATCATACGTTCAATGGATGGGCGCGCGATGATGTGTTGGGGTTCGTACCTCACCCCAACCTACAGCCTACATTCCTAACGTCGTTTAAGTACGCCCTAAAAGCCCTGTAACCAATCCTGCGGTTTAAGGTATTTTTCGTAGAGTTCGGCTTCCGGTGTGCCAGGTTCGGGGTGCCAGTCGTACCGCCATTTGACGAGTGGTGGTAATGACATAAGAATGGATTCGGTGCGACCACCGGATTGTAGGCCGAAGAGGGTGCCGCGATCGTAAATCAGATTGAATTCCACGTAGCGTCCGCGGCGATAAAGCTGAAAATCTCTTTCCCGTTCGTCATAGGGGATGTCTTTGCGCCGCGCAACAATGGGGCGATAGGCGGGTATGTAATGATCGCCCACGCTTATCATGAAGTCGAAGCTGCGTTCAAATCCCCATTCATTGAGATCATCGAAGAATAAGCCACCAATGCCGCGTGGTTCATTGCGGTGTTTTAGTAAAAAGTATTCGTCGCACCATTTCTTAAATCGAGGATAAACATCGTCTCCAAAGGGTGCGCACGCATCGCGGGCCACGCGATGCCAGTGCTCACAATCGTCTTCGAAGCCATAATAAGGCGTTAAGTCAAAGCCCCCGCCAAACCACCATACTGGGTCAGCACCTTCTCTTTCAGCAATGAAAAAGCGGACATTGGCGTGAGAGGTCGGGACGTAAGGATTATATGGATGAATGACCAATGAAACGCCCATCGCTTGGAAGCTTCGTCCCGCCAGTTCGGGCCGATGAGCTGTGGCGGATGCGGGTAACCCTTTGCCAAACACGTGGGAGAAATTGACGCCCGCTTTCTCGAAGACGGCGCCTTCTGTCAAGACGCGGCTCGTACCGCCGCCGCCTTCCACGCGATCCCAGCTGTCTTCGATAAAGTCTGTTTTACCGTCCTCCTTCGCAAGGCTTTCACAGATACGTTTCTGCAGATCGGTGAGATAGTTTTTCACGGCGTCGATATTCGGCTTGCTCATAGTGTGTTCCTCTAGTTATCGCGCGTCCTTAATTATGATGACCCATGGCGAGTGAGGTCGTTGATCCTACTCATTACGATTCCACTTCGATTGCGATAACAGCTAACGTAAATGTCTTCTCTTCTCTAGTAGGCGTCGAACCCTTGATGTTATACGATACCTCTTGGCGAGGTTACGAAACAACAGTGGCGCTGGTGCCATCTTTTTACGGTTTTCGCTTAATTCGGCCTTATTATAGCTCCCGTTCGCGCATCCTTTATGACACTGGGATTAGTGTACGGTCCGGCTTCGCCCGGCACCAGATAGTCAATAGTGTCACCAAACCAACGTCTAACGTGTAGCGCCCGCTGCGTGGGGGAATGGCCGCCCAAGTTAGCGCTGGTGGACACCAACGCGTCACCGAATTGACGACAAAGGTCGCAAGCGACCGCGTGTGAGGTGACCCTCACCGCAACGGTGCTGTATCGCCCGCTAATCCATGGGGGTACGTGTGAGGAGGCGTTGAACACCCAGGTGACAGGGCCCGGCCAGGTGGCAATGATTTTTTTCATCTGGCGTGGATCAACCGGTTTGATGTACGGTTGCAGTTGCTCGAGATCCGCCGCGAGTAAGATTAAACCCTTTTCCCACGGGCGGCACTTCAAGGCGAGAAGGCGGGTGACCGCGTATTCGTTATTCGGGTCACAACCGAGGCCAAATACGGTTTCCGTCGGGTAGGCGATGACCCCGCCCTGCCTTAGCGCGTAACGCGCTTGGCGCACGTGCCAACGGTTCACGGCCTCTACACGTTCTGTTGTTGTAAGGCGGCGTCTTTGCTGCGCACCTGCTCTGCGTTAGCGTCGCGGTCTTTCCCTAAGCGCGTGGCCAGGTCGTCGTCACTGATCGCCATAATCTGTGCAGAGAGGTAGGCGGCGTTTTTAGCGCCGGGTTTGCCAACGGCGACCGTAGCGACCGGAATACCCCCTGGCATTTGTACCGTGGATAACAAAGAGTCCATACCGTTAAGGGGTCCCGCAGCTAACGGTACGCCGATGACCGGTTTGAGCGTTAATGCGGCAACGGTACCCGCTAAGTGCGCGGCCAGACCGGCGGCCGCGATGAACACAGCGCAACCCCGCTGGTCCGCATCTTTTACGTAAGCATGCGTAGTGTCTGGCGTACGATGCGCGGAAGTAATTTTTACCTCGTAGGAGATGTCTAGGGATTTCAATGTTTCCAGGGTGGTTTGCATAACCGGCAAATCAGAATCCGATCCCATTACGACGGCAACGAAAGGTCGTGGCATGACTGTTCCTCTTTATAATCTAACGAGTGAAACGGTGCGGTTTTTGGTAATCTCTATTTGAATCCGGTGAATTATAGCATTAACTTGTTGTTTATTTTATTTTTTATTCGTTTTCAGAGTGGCTGATGCTCCCGTGAAAAGCCGGTTTGGTTGCTGCTCCGAGTGAGAATCTCGACAATAATTTTGGCGAGCGACGTTCAGCGGATTCGTCGCTAACATCAACGCCAGAGAGTCGCTAATTATTTTTTTGTTATTTAGACTCTAAATCGCTGCCCGAGACGTTGTGTCTTCGCGCTGGCGGCGCCCGCCATCGTTAATATCCTCGTGCTTAGGGCTCGCGTCAAAATTAATTCACATTTTGGGCGTTGAGGCGCTCGCCTGGCAAAGCTTCCGCGTCCTGCTCTCGCCCCTTGCCTACGTCCATGTAGGCAAAGCTTCCGCGTCGTGGATTGCCGTTCCCGACGCAATTCTACCTCCTCCTCCTGCGGTCACTTCGGGCTCCTGCCCTCTCATGACACTAGCGCATCCATGTACGTCCCTGTAGGCGTGCTCTCGCCCCTTACCTACGTGTCCCTGTAGGCAACGCTACCGCGTCCTGCTCTCGCTCATTACCTACGGTCCCTGTAGGCAACGCTACCGCGTCCTGCTCTCGCTCATTACCTACGTCCCTGTAGGCAACGCAGCCAGGCGAGATGGATCGACGTCCAAAATGTGAATTAATTTTGACGCGAGCCCTTAGTCGCGGCCGATGGCCCGGTGGCCAATGTCCGTTCGATAATATGCCCCATCCCACTGAATCTGCTTGACCGACCGATAAGCGCGGGTCTGCGCTTCCCGTACGGTGGCTCCCAGCGCGGTTACACACAGCACCCGACCCCCGTTGGTCACTATTTGACCGTCCTTTTCTTGAGTGCCGGCGTGAAAGATTTTGCAGTCCGAGGCGTCTTGTCCGGTTAATCCTCGAATAACGTCGCCTCTTCGGTAACTTCCAGGGTAGCCGTCCGCAGCCATTACAACCCCTAAGGCGGCACGTTCATCCCACTCCGCTTGGACCTGGTCTAACCTGCCGTCTAATGCAGCTTCGCAAAGTGTAACGAAGTCCGAGCGCAGGCGCATCACAATGGGTTGCGTTTCAGGGTCTCCAAAACGGCAATTGAATTCCAGCACATTGGGCGTGCCGTCTTTGTCGATCATCAGGCCAGCGTATAAGAAACCCAGATACGGCGTGCCTTCTTCTGCGAGACCTCGCACCGTAGGTTCGATCACTTCCGCCATGATACGCGCATGTGCCTCCGGCGATATAAAGGGTGCCGGCGAATAGGCACCCATGCCGCCGGTATTGGGCCCCACGTCGCCGTCGTCCCTCGCTTTGTGGTCTTGGGATGTGGCTAAGGGGAGAATATTGGAGCCGTCCACCATGACGATAAAACTGGCTTCTTCCCCTTTAAGGAATTGTTCTATAACTATTTTTTTTCCAGCGTCGCCAAAGGTTTGGTCGCTGAGCATAGCGTTTACCGCGGCCACTGCCTCATCTCGGCTGTTGGCGATGATGACGCCCTTACCGGCTGCTAAACCGTCGGCTTTCACGACGAGGGGTGTGCCAAGCGTATCGATATACGTTAAAGCGGGCGCGATCTCCGTAAAGCTTTGATAAGCGGCGGTGGGAATGTTGTGACGAGCCAGAAAGTCTTTGGTGAATGTTTTTGAGCCCTCAAGGCGTGCCGCCGCTTGTCGCGGCCCAAAACACCTCATACCCGCCTCGTCGAAGGCGTCCACAATACCTTTGACAAGCGGCGCCTCAGGGCCAACAATAGTCAAGTCTATGCTACTATCTATCGCGTAGGCCACGAGGGAAGGAATGTCATCGGCCTGGATCGTGGTGTTGCTCACGTTGGTTTCGCCCGATGTGCCGCCGTTCCCCGGTGCGACGAATACGTGACTGACCCGGGGTGATTGGGCTATCTTCCACGCCAAGGCGTGTTCCCGACCGCCGTTGCCAACAACTAACACCTTCATTTTATTATCCTTTGTGTTAGGCTACCGTTGAGAAGTAAGCCGCAGATAATAACGCAAGACCGGCAGATAAACCATTGTAGTCGTATCGAGGTGCAGACACTTGCGGTGATTACTAATTGATTAATGGTTTAGAAAACGAAAACAATACGTAGTTTAGCGATGTAATCGCCTTCCAGGGGGATGGGTATGACGTATCTGAGAGTTATTCTTGGCGTATTAACGAGTTGCGTCATGGCCTCGTCGTTGTACGCGGCAAGCTACGAGGTAAACAGTACTGCCGACGAGCCGGATGCCAATGTGCGTGATGGTCAGTGCGAAACGGCTGCTGGGTCGTGTACCTTAAGAGCGGCGGTGATGCAAGCCAACGAAACCAGCGGCGTCGACGAAATCGTAATCCCTCCGGGCAACTACCCGCTAAGGATAGGTAACCTCTCTCCCTCGCTGCGACCGCCTGAAGTCAATGCGGCTGCCGGTGATCTGGACATCACGGACAGCGTAACCATACGCGGGGGGAATCCGGCTGATCCCAACGACACCCGGATTAGTTTTTTGAATCCCAACGCGACGGTTCGTGATCGCATCTTTCAGATCTCGCCCAATCCGACTGGGCCCGCGGCGAACAGAACCTTTAGCGTAACCATTGAAGGCGTTACACTGGAAAATGGCTATCAGCCGGGCGAAATGCATGGCGGGGGCGCGATTTTGGTAGATGCGGAACAAGTGATGGGTCCCAGTTTCGTTGGTCCGCCACAAATCACGATTCGCAATGTTGTATTTCGCAATAATTATTCGTTAATCACAGGTGGTGCGATCGCCAACTGGGGCGCCGATGTCGTGATAGAAGACACGGTGATGGACGGTAACCAAGCCGACTATACGCCGAGCAGCGCTGCTGGCTTTCAGCAAGGCTTTCAGGGTCCGAACGCTGTCGGCATTCTCTTCGATAGCGGCGGCCAAGGTGGCGGTGTCGCCAATTGGACGGGCGACATGGTGCTTCGCCGTACGGTCATCAAGAATGGCCTGGCCCAAACCGGCGGGGGAATATTCGCTCAAGATTCGGGAGTCAGACCGTCGTTGGTGCACGCCGAGGACAGCGTTATCTCCGGTAACCTCGCCTTTATGGGTGGGGGTATCTTTACGATGGCGCGCGGGCTATGGGATTTTCCGGCGCGGGTGCTGACAACGCACGGGGTTGTCCTGGATAGCGTCACTGTCGAGAGCAATATCGCGGAGTTTGCCGGCGGTGGGATTTACACCTCCGGTGCCACGATGATTTCTAACAGCACGTTTAGTTTGAATGAAGCGTGGGATGCGCCCGGTAATCCGCGATATCCTGGGCGAGGGGGTGGCATATTCAACTCCGGGCGCGTGTTGGATATCCAAAGTAGTACTATCGCAGGTAACGAGGCCGAAGAGCCGCGGGTGACTGAAGCAACGACCGAAGAATCTACCGGCGGCGACGAAATCTTCTTAGACTTTACCAACAGCGAGGTCTCTCCCGGCGTCCTTCGGTCTGACTATCGTTTTGCCATACAGAACAGTTTCATCGGTGATGGTCCGCCTAATGATCCCAGCGATCCAGGTTTTGGTGTTGACGACAACTGTAACGGTCCTATCGGCTATCAAGCGTTCATCGAATCGTTAGGAACCAACCTGGACAGTGGGAGCACCTGTTTCGCCCAGTCCCAGTCGCTGGCGAGAAGTCTGACGGCGCTTAAAACGGCATCGCCGACGGACTTGGTGTCCCCATCTTACACGGGGCTGGCGCCGCTTGCTGAGAACGGCGGTTTGGAGCGGCTCCCGGATGGCTCTTTTGCCAAGACACGAAAGCTTCTGACAAACAGCCCCGCTCGGGATGCAGGCAACGGCTGTCCCGGCAGCGACCAGCGGCAATTTAAGCGGCTGAATGGCTGTGATATCGGCGCCTACCAAGTTGACGTCAACACTGCAGAGTCGGGCAATGCAGCGCCGGTTCTGCAACCGGATTTGGCGTCGACCGAGGGTGCCACCGTGCGGGTGAAGGTTACCCTTAACGATACCGATCCAGACGTTTCGGACGATGTGGTCCTCAGCAGTATCGAACCGCCAATTATCGGGTCGGCGACGACGGTCGGAGGAGCAATTAAATACGATCCGCCGCAGGATTTTTCCGGGCCGTTTCCCGCTGAAGTCGCGGTTAAGTATACAGCGACGGACGGAAAAGCGACGTCAGTTGGGACGTTCACCGTAATGGTTTACGCGCCCGGTCAAAACACGAACCCCACCGGTGACGCGGACACGTTGACCATTCCACAAGGGTCGGATGCAAAAATTGACGTCCTCGCCAATGATACCGATCCGGATTTTGGCGACACGCTCCACGTGGTTGCCTTTGAGGCGTTTGAGGTTCCCGGCGGGAAGATTAGCTTGGATCAGGACGGCACCATTGCATTTACCCCTTCCGTGCCCGCGTTAACCGGCATCGTAGAGTTTACCTATGACGTCGGAGACAATAGAGGAGGAATCACGCAGCGTGTGCCAGTCACACTCACGATAAACGGGGTGCCTGTTGTCGAAAACGCTAACCAAACATTAGATGTTGAGGTGGGTGAGGTTGTCGAGGGCAGCATTGCGGCGATGGATCCCGAAGGGGACCCGTTAGTGTTTTTTAGCAGCGACGGGCTCCAAGGCGCCGTAGAAATTGATCAAAGCACGGGGACGTTTACGTATACCCCTGACAGTGATGCGGATACAACCGTCGACGACTCATTTACGGTGGGTGTCTACGATACGGTCGGGCGGGGAGTGCATCGCGAGGAGATTGTCGTTAATCTTGCCGTAAAAGCAGCGTTGGATCCGGTAGCGGATAGCAGCGTCACAGTTGGCGAAAATAACGATACCAACAATAGCGCTACGAACGGTGGTAACGTTTCCTCCACGCCCCAGGATGACGATTCGTCGAATCTGACGATCTCCGGTGGCGACGGCGGAGGTGGTGCCTTTGGCGCAATGTTGGTTATCGCCCTATTCGCTTTTGGGCTTGGAAAGTTCGCCCGAATCCGCGGTACCGCGCATCGTCAAGGCTAAGCGATGCGGGTCTGTACCCGCGACTGTCACCCAACCTGTTTGCGAATAGCACACCGAATAAACGCGCCGTTCTCGGCGCGTTTATCGGTTTAGGTTAACGGATTTTGGGGTGGTAAACGCGATGCGCGGTGTATCGCTGGCCAGCATTGCAGAACGGGTAAAAAGGTTAAATAAAACAGTCAGCTACAACCAAGCCTCGTTAATGACGAAAGTGGCGCATGCCGGTAAAGACCATCGCTATATTATGCTCATCGGCCGCCTTGATGATTTCGTTATCGCGCATTGAACCCCCAGGTTGAATAATGGCGTTAACACCCACTTCCGCTGCCGCGTCAATGCCGTCGCGAAATGGGAAGAATGCGTCGCTCGCCATCACTGAACCTCGGACGTCAAGATTTGCGTCAGCGGCTTTGATGGCAGCGATGCGAGCGCTGTAGACGCGGCTCATTTGTCCGGCCCCTACGCCGATGGTCATTCCTTCTTTTCCATATACGATGGCGTTTGACTTCACGAACTTAGCAACTTTCCAAGTAAATAGGAGATCATTAAGTTCATCATTTGTGGGTGCGCGTTTCGAGACCGTCTTCAAGTCGCCCGTCGCCACCATATCAACGTCTCGGTCCTGAACCAATAGCCCGCCGGTCACCCGCTTATAATCCAGAGCGCGGGCCGGCGTCTCGCTAACGTCCCCGCAGACCAGAACACGCACGTTTGGTTTGGACGCCAACACGGGAAGTGCGTCGTCCTCGACAAAGGGTGCGATAATGACTTCAACAAACTGGCGTTGAAGAATTGATTCCGCGGTTGCTTTGTCCATAGGCCGGTTGAACGCGATAATACCTCCAAAAGCGGACGTGGGATCAGCGGTGTAGGCGCGTTCGTACGCTTGAAGGCAAGTCGACGCAACTGCGACGCCGCAAGGGTTTGCGTGCTTGACAATGACGCAAGCGGGTGTCGAAAACGATTTTACGCACTCCAAGGCCGCGTCGGTATCGGCGATATTATTGTACGAGAGTTCTTTGCCCTGGACTTGCATCGCCGTCGCAACGCTCGCCTCAACCGGATCTTTTTCAATATAAAATGCGGCGTGCTGGTGCGGGTTTTCGCCGTAGCGCAAATCTTGCACTTTTAACACCTGAGTATTAAAGGTGCGAGAAAACGCTATACGCTTGGTCGAAGGTGTTACGCTGCCAAGATAATTGGCGATGGCGCCGTCATAACGGGCCGTGTGTTCGAATGCTTTGACAGCCAGAGAGAAGCGTGTTTCGTCGCTCACCGCTCGGTTATGAGTAGCCATTTCCTTAGTGACTAACTCATAATCGGCTGCGTCCACCACAACAGTTACTGCGCCATGGTTTTTCGCTGCAGCGCGTAGCATGGTCGGGCCGCCAATATCGATATTTTCGATTGCAGCGGTTAATTCGCAACCCGGATTTGCCACAGTCTGTTCGAACGGATAAAGGTTAACCACAACAAGGTCTATAGGTGGTATCTTGTGCTTTGTCATAGCAGCATCGTCCGTTCCGCGCCGACCCAGCAAACCGCCGTGAATTCTCGGATGTAGGGTCTTTACCCTACCGCCCATCATTTCGGGGAACCCCGTGTAGTCGGATACTTCGATAACCTCTATACCGTTGTCGCTGAGTAACCGGGCGGTTCCACCGGTTGAAAGTATTTCGACACCGTTTGCCGCTAACTGCTGAGCAAACTCTACAATGCCTTTTTTGTCAGATACGCTTATTAGAGCGCGTTGTATCGGTGTCATAAAGCTACGATCCTAATTATCAGTAGAGTTAAGTTCTTTTAGTGGTCGGGTATGCTGTGCTCACAACCAGTAGTTTCGACGGCTTCATCGCGTTTCATTTTCTAATTCTCGTACGCTTTTTCCGCAGCAGATACTGACGTCTATCGGTATAAATACGGGAGCAGGTATGCACCCGCGTAGGCAATAACCGAAAGTCAGCATTTTCTTCTGCTTTAAAAATTACCTGGGCGATGCCAGTCACGGAAGCCACCGAGAGCATATTCTCTCGTAATTGAGCGTGGTATAAAAAAGCACACGTAACGGTGAAATACCTACTAAGGGCCACGGGAGAAAATAATTATCCAAACTTGCTTGTCTTTTCGCTCAGCTTCTGCGTTACGGCAAGTGTTGCATATTCCAATATGCGCCACGTGTCGCGCCTTGAATCTGAGCAAAAATCCGGCGCAATCTTTGGATAATTATTATTTTCCGCCGCCCTAGATCAATTCATATTGATCTAATTTCTTTCGTAAAGTGCTACGGTTAATACCTAAGACTTCCGCCGCCTTTGTTTGGTTGCCTCGGGTGTAACTGAGTACCGCTTCTAGCAATGGTTTTTCAACTTCGCTCAGCACCATGTTATAGACGTTACTGGGTTTATGCCCGTCTAGATCTCGAAAATAGAGTTCCAACGAAGTACTAATAGCCGTACCCAAAGGTTGTTTGCGTCGTTCCTTCGTTGGCGTTCGTAGGTTTTTTACCACGCTGGTTGGTCTCCCGAATTTTTTGTGTTGTTATGCGTTTTAGGGCGGCGACTTAGCATGCCGCATTATTTCTAGGCGACCTTGTCCAGGTCTGCAATTACGCTATCAAAAAAGTCGCGGGTAACCGCTAGTTGTTCTTCGACCGTTTCGACGCGGTTTACTTTCTGACGAAACGCGGCGCCATGGCGCTGTCCTTTGCTGTACCATGATATGTGTTTACGCGCTACACGTACTCCCGTGTATTCACCGTAGAAGGAATAGAGATTTTCTAGGTGTCCCAAGAGGATGTCGCGTATTTCAAGGGCCGTAGGTTCCCGTAATCGGTCCCCTGTTTGTAAATAGTGACTGATTTCTCGAAAGATCCATGGTCGGCCCTGCGCTGCGCGTCCAACCATTATGGCGTCGGCACCAGTGTATTCCAGGACGTGTTTCGCTTTCTCCGGTGTTGTGACGTCACCATTGGCGATCACCGGAATGGATATCGTTGCTTTGATCTCTGCAATGGTGTCATATTCCGCATCACCACTATATGCGCAGGCGCGCGTTCGTCCGTGGACGGCCAGCGCTTGAATTCCGCATTCTTCGGCGAGGCGTGCAATCCTTCGTCCGTTTCGATTAGCTTTATCCCAGCCCGTACGGATCTTAAGTGTAATGGGAACGTTTACGGCGCTCACGACGGCTTCAAGGATTTGACTTACAAGGCGTTCATCGCGTAAAAGGGCCGAGCCTGCCATAACGTTGCATACTTTTTTCGCGGGACAACCCATGTTGATATCAATAATCTGTGCGCCGCGGTCCGCATTATGCTTAGCCGCTTCCGCCATTAGCTTCGGGTTCGCGCCGGCAATTTGAATGGAGCGCGGCAACGTTTCTCCCGCATGGTTAGCGCGGCGCTGTGTCTTTGCGCTTCCCCATAATAACGAGTTTGACGACACCATTTCCGAAACAGCCATGCCAGCGCCTAGACTTCGGCATAGCTGGCGGAATGGCCGGTCTGTCACGCCTGCCATAGGGGCAAGGATGAGATTATTGGGTAATTGAAAGGAGCCAATCTTCATTTGGTTGTGTTTCTTAACGTAACAAACTTGGGTCAGAACGAGGACTGCCGTTGGCCAATCTTTCACAATGCCTACGCGCCGGCGGCGCTTGAGTAAACGTACACGGAGCCGTTGGTGCTAATTACCCGCAGGTTGATAGCTGCGTATAGGGTGTTCAGTGAAGTCTTTCAACGCATCCGCCCGTGGATACGTTAGCGCGTTTGGACGCGGCACGTCACGTTTCGGTGTTAAAGATGGTCCGCATAATCGACGTTGTATCGCTCCCTAGAAGATACCCCTATTTACCTCGGAAACCCCCACCCCTGATGTCGAAAGCGCATCGCTTAGAGAGGACAAATGATAACGTTTCGCGAGCCGCGACGCAAAGCGTAGCGAGAAAAAATTCCTCTGCCTGACGATTAAATAGAGTTCACGGACTTGAGGCGCGCTCTTTGTGTCGACTATTAAGAAGGCGTCATAAGAACGCGAATTCGAAACCGACAACTTTTTCGTCTGGGTCAACGATGTCAAGTTGAATCTCAACCTTTTTTCGTGTATCGAAGCCGCCCTCAATGTTTATTTCTTCATTAAGGTATTCCTCCGGTTGGAAATCCCGCATCGCAACAGTCTTCCCGCTGATATCGGTAAGCTCTAACCTGAGTAGGGGATACGGCTGTGTAAAAGGCGCTTCGTTGGTCATGATTGCTCGTACCCGGAGCACTTTCTCGGCGGTGGGGTGGCTGCGTATGTCGCGGCTAACCAGTTTGATCATACCGGTGTCTCGCTGCATCGGAATAACGCAATCCGCCACGGCGCACAACTTTTCTAAGGCAGGCCGCAGTTGCGGGTACTGCGCTAGATCATTGCGCATAAAATAACCGAACTGGATGATGAGGAAAGCCACGAATAACACCGAAGCGGCCCCCCACAACACGGTCCGAATCGGTTTTATACCCTGCTTATTCTCGATTGCTGTTCGTCTGTCAAGCTGTAGACGCGTAACATGCTGAAATTCTTGGGATGCGATATCGATCGTATCGATGAGGTTGGGTGGCTGTGAAACACTAACTGTTTCCCCGGATAACAGTTCTTCATTTTCGGTGTCGACAGAGGGAGTTTCTCCGGGCCTCTGCTGTGCGCGTCCTCCGCGAGCTGTTTCGTCGTGTATATCACATTGCGCATTGAAAATACGGTAGCAGAATCCGCACCGTACCTTTCCGTTAGCGGCGTTAAGCTGTTCTTCACTGATATTAAAGAGCGTGTTGCAATGTGGACATTGGGTATGCATGAGCTAGCTAAGTGTTAATATTCTTCAAAGAACTACGTTTATCCGAGCAATAGCGGCAGGTACGGTTTGTTAGTTTAACCTGATTTTCACTGCCGCTTACTAGAAAACACCGCGTAAAAATCGACTCGTCGTGGCTTTTTCTCGCGTCTCTCGTAATTTAAGGGCCGCGGAAAAAAATAATTGTCCAAAGATTGCGCCGGATTTTTTTTCAGATTCAAGGCGCGGCAATTGGCGCATATTGGAATATGCAACAATTGCCGTAACGCAGAAGCTGAGCAAAAAGACAAGCAAGGTTGGACAATTATTATTTTCCGCGGCCCTAAA
>CALZJI010000184.1 GCA_945787615.1 uncultured Chromatiaceae bacterium
AGGGCGCCGAGTACAATTCCTGCTGTCAATATGACGGCCATGGTGGCGAAACGACCTAACATAAGTTCCCCTGATAGGCGGTTGAGCGTTGTTAAATTGAGGCGCTGTTACTAAATCTAAAGTTAAGTGAGCGCATTTCTATCGATAATTGCTGAGACAGCCTGTGATTACTGTTGTTCCCCGTTTGACGTATGCGCCTTTCGCGCACTCCGGAGGGGCCAGGTTATTTCAACCGCGTCGAGATTTTTAATATCGCGCGATGAGGTTATCCTTTATTCTTGGGGCTCGCGTCAAAATTAATTCACATTTTGGGCGATGAGGCGCTCGCCTGGCAAAGCTACCGCGTCCTCGGCAACTGCGTCCTGCGTTGCCCTACCACCTACCTCCCTGTAGGCGTGCTCTCGCCCCTTACCTACGTCCATGTAGGCAACGCAGCCAGGCGAGATGGATCGACGTCCAAAATGTGAATTAATTTTGACGCGAGCCCTTATGGTAGGCATACCATAACGAAGGCCGCGGTATATGGGCCTTGTAGTGTTGGGGAAACACGGGGGAATTGAGCTAATAGAATACTGTACGCTGTCGCAAAAGCTCTCGCATAGGTCCTTAAATTGAACCATCGATTAATTGGCCTCACTCGCGTGAAGCAGATCTGCGTCACGATCTAAGGCTTGCGACGTCCGCTAGCAACGCGGCGCCCGCTCGCCGTGCTACTCCCTTCGCGGTGTAGCGCGGTGAGCGGAACGCAAAAAACGCGTCAAACCTCTTAACGTTGTTCTGTCTTATCGTTGTGCTTTGAGGCAGCGGCTCTCAACGACAGTAGAGATAGACCGCCCACGACAGCTAACCACAATAAGAGGTATTTGAGGAAATCTCCGCTAATCAGTGAATCACCAAACATCTTATCCCCCTTGTATTCTTTACCTAAACCCTAGGATATTTAACATTCTCAAAGACGGAGGCCAATGTCAAGAGCGCCACCGTTTCTTTATTTCGGTGTTTATTATACACATAAGATGGGTGCTCGCCCCGGCCGTCCGGGACCGGGTAACAGGTGCTCAAAAGCGATTATCGATTGCGCGCAATTAGACCTGTAAGGTTATTGACCCTGTCTCGTGTGCGTGATTTGGGGCGTTAGTGGGCTTCTCACGAGAGGACCATGTGAGACTTGCGGGCTAGAAAAGACGGTTTCTCAACGACCCGTTGCTATTCACCCATCCTAAACGAACTCTTGAGCGGTCGATGGCGCCGCTTGGGGCCTCTATTCCCGAGCTTGTAGCAAATAATGGCTCTGTATTAAACGACTTTCGTCATCTCGACGAGCAAACGGCTTGGTCGGATTGTTAGTCTGTAGCAGAAAATGTAGGGCCTCGGCTTCTTGTTCAAGCCTTTCCTTTGTTAATTTTTCATTATCAAGATCATTGTAGTACCACAAATCGTACGTCATCGTTACCGCCTCCATTTTTGTATAACCCTCTCTTCTTGAATTAGTGTACGGCGAGTACATGGCGTGCCGCTGTGAAGGGTTTAACATCGTTCTGGGTAATTTTCACAAATTCATATATCTGGTCGTACGCGAACAGGTGATATTGAATCGAATTAACGAAAATGTGACGGATTTCACAGTATCGAATGAGTAGCTAAAAGCGTATCTTGGTACGAGTGTTCGCCCTCTGTGCAATTAAAAATCGATCCAACTGTGGCGCCCGAGTGGCAGGGTAACGTCGTCATGGGCGCGCAGTCCGCTGGAGCTATCTAAGGGGGCGTCGGGATTCGGCGTTACGCCGTTTGGCGCGTTGGGCCGACGAACGGTATTAAAGTTCGATTGTACAATCCGTAACATCCCTTTCTGTCCTTCGATTCGGGCGGTTATGCGATAGCTATGAACCTGTGGCGGTGTTGTCTCGTTTGCGCATCTTGAGACAGACTGCTGTTGCGCCGTAAAACAACCTAAATACTCGACAATAAATCGGTTCCCGCCTGTACCTGTGGTGTGAGCGTTCTCCGCCCAATTGTGGTGGTACGGATTTATGAGCCGCGATTCGGAAGATTGATCGTAATAATTTATACCCATCAGAGACGATTCGACAATAAGCCGTTCTGCATCTCGTAACGTTTGTTCCGCCCGGCTCATGGTGTTCATGTCTGAATGTGTGTTGGTGGTGATCAATAGCTTAAGGTGCGCAGTGTCGGCAGTCGACAAGCCGATTAGGGTCAACAGGAGCAAAAACGCCAGCGCTGTGAATAAGACGAACCCGTTCTGATTTTTACTAAAATGGCTATAATGGCTTGGCTGTTTCACGCGTGCTGTTCTCTTTTTGTCGACTGCGAATGGCAACCGTGCTGGTAAATAAATAGCGGCGGTACGCGTCCCCGGGGGTGTATATCTGGTCGCCCAATTCGTAGGATTCACCACTTGTATATCCCAATTCAGGGCACTCCGCTCGCGCCAGTATCCAAATCCTAACGGCAATGACACGGTCCCAGTGCGTCACCTGATGTGCATCTTTATATCGGTTGACGGAACCGTCATTGTCGGGATCGACACCGTAGCGGACTTGTAAATTCTCGATGCCTCGCACGACCTCTTCGCGTTGCGGCAAACCTTTGCTGGTAAGTCGTTCACGGTAAAGAGCGGGAATCGGGGCATCACTTTGACAACCAAAGTTCGTGTCGCGTCCTAGGCTCGGTCCGATATAGTAGGCGTATGCGGCCAGTTGCCTAACCACTGAGAATGTATCGGATAATTCATTTTCGCGGTGATTCTTGCCGGAAAAAAGCCGGCCTTCAGCTGGATTGGATCGTAAATACATACGATCGGCATTTCGTCGGTTACGTAGTGTATTCCTGTCTAATGGTTTGGGTAGAACATACCTAACCGCTACGATGTCTCCTAGTAGATAGTCGTTGTCAGGAATGCAGGCCGAATAGTCATGTCGTGAACTATTTCGGATTGCATCGTTAAGTCCATATATGGATTGTTGTAACATCCGACCCCAGCGGGTATCCGTTGGGCACGTATAGGTAGGTTGTGTCGGGGGAGCTGTTCCCGTAATGGTGTTAACGTTTAATATCTCACCGAGATAGCCGGCTCGGCGGATGTCTTGGAGAAGCAACTGCAGCGCGTAACGGCCGTTCTCCTCGACGGTGGCCAAAGCGGTTTGCATGGTGTAGGTCTGCTTGGCGCTCAAGTATACGCTACCTAACGCGCCAACAAGGATGAGGCTAAGCAGTAGCGCTATCATCATTTCTACTAACGTTACACCGGTACTGCGACAGGCTGACGAAGAACGACGGATTTTTATGATCGTCTTCTTCATAAGGCGACCTCAACGGTGACGCAATGTGAAGAGCCACCTTGTTTTGCGAGCCTGCATAACGACGTGGCGCGGTTCGCTTGTCGCGATCGCCAATACACGGTTATCCGATACACAGAACGCGCGAACGTTATGACACCTTCTCCTTCGGGTAAGTGCGTTGCTAAAAGGGTTCGCCATCCGGTTTTATCGAACCTGGCGAGTGCGCTGGTGGTACAGGAGGTGTTATAACAGGTGTTCGCCTCGTTATTCGTGCCATGGAGCTTGAGTTCATATTCCCCGCGGTTAGCGGCGGCGCCGTTGGCGCGAATGCGCTCGGCCATATCATTGGCAAGCACCATCGCTTGGGTTCGTTGGTGGCTGTCCTGTAGCGCGCGAAAGGCCTGGGTTTGTAGGTGTGCCAATCCCAAAAGGCCTATTGAGAAAACGGTTAACGCAATGAGAACTTCGACGAGCGTGAATCCGGATTGAGCTGTTGGGATCATGCTTTCATCCTTTAAGTATTGGAGGTGCCTGGCAGGCGAGCGGATACGTCGCCGGCGCGTAAGCCGAAAGGTCGATAATAACTTCTTCTCTTTTTTCATTGTCTGAACTATCGTCAACTACATAGTATGAAGCGGCTCAAAACGGCCGTCGCGAACACTACTGTGTAACTATGGTAATTTGACTCACGACGTTGTGGCGATCGTTGAAGCCCTGATTTATTGGTAAGTCAAAATCCTTGTCTCATGTCGGTTTTGTCTGACACGTGTTGCTGTCACCATCAGCGCATCCGTTACCGTTTCCGTTTCTGAACACCAGCCAAGCCGCTCGCCGATTTGCAGGCTGCATTTCTCGCCACCGATCTCGGAGATTGTCGAAATTCACAATAAATCGCTATCTCCTTGCGGGCTATGGGATAATAGAAAAATGGTAGATTTTCTGATAATCGGCGGGGGTATTAGCGCCATGTTGACGGCGCGCGAGCTGACCCAAGCCGGCGCCAAAGTAGTCATCGTTGAGAAGGGCGTACTGGGAAAAGAATCCTCCTGGGCAGGAGGCGGAATTTTGTCGCCGCTCTACCCTTGGCGCTACGACGATGCCGTGACAGCACTGGCAGTGTGGAGCCAGACGAGCTATCCGCTATTGGCCGGGGAATTAGCGGAGGAGACGGGTATTGATCCGCAATGGATCCGCTCCGGTTTGTTGATCCTCGATCATGACGAAGCGGTCTCGGCTATCGAATGGGCTAAACGTCATGACGTTGAGGTGGTGGAGCTCGATCGTGCTGCCACGTTGAGATGCGAGCCGGTTCTCAGTTCAGTGGATGCTCCATCATTGTGGTTTCCACAGGTCGGACAAATTCGTAATCCGCGGCTACTGAAGGCATTGCGAGTAAGTTTGGATAATCGAGGCGTACGTTTCATCGAACGTAGCGAGGTGACTGATCTGCTCATTTCGAAAGGGCGCGTTTCAGGCGTTGTCGCAGACAGCGATACCTTCACTGCGTCAGCGGTCATCGTGGCCGCGGGCGCCTGGGCAGCGCAACTGTTAGCGCGCAGCGGGGTTTCCGTCAACGTGTTTCCGGTTCGGGGTCAGATGTTACTGTTTCGGGCTAAACCTGGGCTGCTCACTCGAATCGTATTGAAAAACGGTCATTACCTCATACCGCGTCGCGACGGCAGGATCTTGGTGGGGAGTACCGTTGAGTATACAGGGTTTGATAAATCCACCACTCCTGAAGCAATGACCGTGTTACAGCAAGCGGCAATCGAACTTGTGCCCTTGTTGGTTGAGTCTCAGCTTGAGCGGCACTGGGCTGGACTACGTCCAGGCTCCGGGCATGGCGTGCCATTTATTGGCGCATTTCCTGATCTTGAAGGGTTGTATATCAATGCGGGCCACTTTCGAAATGGTGTCGTTATGGGGCCTGGCGCCGCTCATCTTTTGGCCGACATCATATTAAAACGGCCTCCGATCGTGGACCCCCGTTCGTACAGCGTTATTCAACCTTAGCCGCCAAAAAGTTACTTTTATTGTGGTCTTTGTTTACCCGCCGACTTGGCCTAGACAGAGTCTAAGTGTTCGGACTATACTTGACCGCATCACTGCGGATTATAGCTATGCACGTACCGGCTGAAAACGACATCATTGAACTCATGCGCGATCATGAGATAACGCCAACGCAACAGCGGTTGGAGATCGCCCAAATACTCTTTACCAAGCCCCAACACCTCTCGGCCGACCAAGTGTTGGCGATGGTGAATCAAGATTCTGCGCTGGTCTCTAAGGCGACGGTCTACAATACGCTAAAGTTATTTGCGAACAAAGGCTTAGTGAAGGAGGTCATTGTCGACCCCGCAAAGGTTTTTTACGACTCCACAACGACGCCCCATTACCACTTTTATAACGTCGACACGGGCACCTTAACCGATATCGAGGTACGCGAAATGCCGGTGGGCAACCTTCCCGACCTCCCGGAAGGGACTGAAGCGGAAGGCATCGACGTGATTATTCGGGTTCGAAGCAGTTCTCATACAACATAACCCAATAGGTCATTGTGACGAGTGTGCTCAAAGAACCGTCTATGGGTACGTTGTTTCGCGTTGACGAATTCTTTATACTTACGCCCGCCTCCAGATGTTAATAAGGGTACCCTAGGTGTTTTCGTGACCTATCAACGTTGTTGAAGGGCGAAACAGCCGCGAACAATAACAGCTCCAAATTTCTTATTCCACGTGCCGGTGTAGCTCAGTTGGTAGAGCAACTGATTCGTAATCAGTAGGTCGGCGGTTCGACTCCGTTCACCGGCACCATTTCACGGACGTGCGCTGTTAGGCGGCTTCCCGATAGTAATCCCTCAGCTGCCCGTCGAGGCGCGGAATAGGTTTATAGGTAAGCGTGATAACGTTGGATAGCGCAATCAGGCGGCATTTGAGCCCTTGGTGGTTTCTTTCAGTATGATAATGCGCTATATATTCACGGACCGCATGGTGCAGCGACACCTCGCCAAATGAAATCATCCGATTAAGACATTCAGCTTTGAAACGCACAAATCTTTCGACGTAGGCATTTGGATTGAGAGAGCGTGGCGGTAGGCGAATCATCTCGATCCTTTCGCGCTTGAGAGGCGTCCGGAAGGCTTAGGGCCGCGGAAACAAATAATCATCCAATCTTACGTGTCTTTTGGCCCAGCTTCTGTGTTGCGGCAAGGGTTACATAAAGCGATTATGCGCCCCTTGCCGCGCCTTGAATCTGAGCCAAAATCCGGCGCAATCTTTGGA
>CALZJI010000185.1 GCA_945787615.1 uncultured Chromatiaceae bacterium
ATAGGGTATTTCTGATACCAGGCGCCCGCTTTGGTACACAGGCGCAAATCGGCGACACTGTGGAGATCGAGTATAATGTTCAAGACGGGACGGGAAATCGTCTTCGCGGTGTTGGATTATTTACGCTCGACTAAGGTACCCCGCGCGAAAACGTCAAAAGGGAAAGGATATAAAAGCGGCGGCAAAATATAAAAAATATAGGCCGCCGCTTTCGTCTCCGTAACCTGATTGGCCGCCGAATCGTGGATCGTAAAACTGGGGCAGCATCGTTTAAACGTGCTTTGCAGATCGCCGTTAAGGGCCGCTTTTCGGGCTTGCCATAGGTTATGGGCCCCTTGATGGGCCCACTGCATTCGTTGCTCTTTCACCATCCGTTTCTTGGCGACGTCATTGGTCGTCGCGTCCTCAAGCCCAGTTGAAATGGACGTGACCGAAATTGGCCAGCGCGCCTTGTATTCAGTCGTAGCCCCAATCGTAGTTTTCCCTTGCCATGCGACGACCAAATCGGCGATCTCTTGAGTGACGCGCGGTCGCCCTGGCCCCTTTCTGGAGTAGGTCCACTTCTCCGCAATGAGCTTTCGATGCCAGGCAAGCAGCGTATCCGGGGTGACGAGCGTCTTAACTTCATCGAGTAACCGACGGCCAAGGACCTTGGTCTTCACGGCAAGTCGCCGCCGCTGAGCGTCGGTAAAACGAAACCGCTGCCCTTCGAGCTGTTGCTTAGAACACGGTTCTCTTCGATGAGGTAGTCGATGACATCCTGTTGGTGGCGGTTAAGCCAGCCGGCCAGGGCGATTACCAGCAGATGGAAAGGTCGTATGACGTTGTTCATTGCCCGAACAGATTATACGTAATATTATCTGATAACAATATCATACGGCTCGTTCGAATATTTGCACCGTACGCACTAGCACATCCATGTCCGTCGTCCCTGCAGTCGTGCTCTCGCCCCTTACCTACGTCCATGTAGGCAACGCAGCCAGGCGAGATGGATCGACGTCCAAAATGTGAATTAATTTTGACGCGAGCCCTAAATTCCCCTCTTGATTTGCTTTAATACGGGCGGATTTTGTATTACCTCCTATAATAGTAAAGTGAAAACGCAGGAAAGAGAGATGAGTATGCCCAATAATGACTTCCTTGAAAAAGCGTCGTTACTGTCGAGCAATCCCTTGTTTGTTGATCTGGACCAGGAAGAGCTATACCGGCTTGCTGCTGCCACTAATCCCTTGCGATTAAACGGAAAACAGGTTGTTTTTAATCAGGGTGATCCGGGAGATGAGATGTTTCTTATCGCGAGCGGTAGTGTCAAAGTCAGTGTTCTTATCGCCGAAGATGAAGAAGTTACCTTACGAGAGTTAGAAACCGGTGAGGCTTTTGGTGAAATTGCATTGTTTGATTCGAGAGAAAGAACTGCAAAGGTAACCACCCTGGAGCCCACCACCCTGCTGGGAATTAAGCGACCGGATTTCCTGCGGTTCTTGACGACCCATCCCAATGTCGCTATCCAGTTACTCACAACATTGTCGCGCCGGCTTCGAAGTATTAATGACCTCGTGATCGACACCCTATCTTTCAATATTGGTTCGCGTCTTGCTGAAACGTTACACAAAATTTCGCGGGTCTATGGCCGACATACGCCAAAGGGAGTACGCATAGACACGCAATTTTCTGATAGAGAACTCGGCGAAATTGCCGGTGTACCGAGTGAAGTCGTCGCCGCCCAGTTAAGACATTGGCGCAATGAGGGGATATTAACCATAGCCCACGGCTATATTACGATCATAAAACCCGATGAGCTGCGACATCTGGTTCACTAGCTCGCACTCTCACACCCAAACTTCGCGAGGGCGTCTAAGGTATTGAAGATTTCGTGAACATGGAAGGTCTGATGCCGCGAAGTACATGCATGTCGTCCATGTGCTTCGCGACATTAGAACATCCTGTTCGTCAAGCGGATCAAGTTCAGGCGCGGGCGCGGCAATAAGGGCCGCGGAAATAAATAATTGTCCAAAGATTGCGCCGAATTTTGGCTCAGATTCAAGGCGCGGCAAGGGGCGCATAATCGCTTTATGTAACCCTTGCCACAACACAGAAGCTGGGCCAAAAGACAAGCAAAATTGGATGATTATTTGTTTCCGCGGCCCTAAAGTCGCTAGTCGCTGCAATAGCTCTAGCGGCAACATTACGATTTTGTACAGGATGTACTTGCACCGCGAGGCCATGGATGGCCAGGCGCGGTGTTCGTCGCCTTACCACGATACGGAGTTTTCAGCTCGTAGACGGCCTGGTCGCAGTTGGCGCTAGCCCGCATTTTTCATAGGATCCACGCGATCTCGATTTTTTATTTTCTGATGTAGGCCATACATGGCCTACCCCCTTCAAACGAACTATTTAGCGGATAAAAGTGGTTCTAACTAGAGCACGTTTCGTCTCTGCGGCGTTACAAAATGAGGAATAGCTACCATTTTAATCGTCAAATCGGTATTCCGGTGCGACATCCCAATTGTGACTATCGTTAGGGCCGCGGAAAATAATAATTATCCAAAAATTGCGCCGGGTTTTTGCTCAGATTCAAGGCGCGGCAAGTGGCGCATATTGGAATATGCAACACTTGCCGTAACGCAGAAGCTGCGTAAAAAGACAAGCAAGGTTGGATAATTATTTTTTTCCGTGGCCCTTAGCTCGACAGTACCTTATCGAATGCAATGCTCAGAACAGCAGAAAGAAACAATCACCCGCTACCCAATCGGCGTCGCCCTTTAGGTTACCGATTTTTTAGGCTGCCTATTTTTCGTCAAGCCTATAGACTCATTGCCTCAGTAAACCCTATCCTATTCCTGCGCTACGAGACACTCCGGGTCGTCATGCTTAGGGCTGTTCACTCTTTTACTAACTGGTTCGATATCCAGCAGTCTGGCTGTAAACGGCTGCAATAGTGACGCGAGTTCGTTCGTGCGCTGCTGCCCAGCATCTAGCCAGGATCCATAGTGTTCGGAATCAATAATCACTGGCATGCGATCGTGAACCGACTGCACGGACTTGTTCGCCTCCGTCACGATAATCGTGCACGACTCGATAGCTTGTTCGCCCTCCCCCTCCCAATGCTCCCACAACCCGGCAAAGGCGAATACGCTGCGGTCTTGCATGCAGATGTTAAAAGGCTGTTTACCACTCGTTTCGGCCTTCCACTCGTAGAAACCGGTAGCGGGGATTAAACATCGGCGTCGTTTGAACGCGGCACGGAAGGCGGGCTTGGTGGATACGGTCTCAGCACGGGCGTTGATCATCTTATAGCCGATCTTGGGCTCCTTAGCCCAGAACGGGACTAAACCCCAGCGCAACATCACCAACTCGCGGCCCAGGTCGGTTTCGCGTACCACGGGTACATTCTGTGACGGCGCCACGTTGTACCGGGGCTGCCACGCCGTGGCGTCGATGTTGACGAGGGTAATCTCAAAAGCGTCGATCAACGCGTCAGCGTCAGTAACGATGTTGTAGCGACCGCACATTCGGGTAACTCTGCTTTAAAAGTTATTGTTTATCCTAACATGAGTGATAAAAAGCGCTACTGATTTTGACCATGGTGAGCTCGCACTGGCCATATCGAAAAACAGAGCTTGCGCCGGGTAATCAAGCGAGTGCGTCGCAACGGGTCCAGATCTTCCCCATCGCGGATTTCGGCCTGAGTCAGACCATTGGCGAAGGAAGTGACGTGACGGTTGTCGCATCGTTGAATGTCGCAGCCGCGCAGTATCCCGTTGAGATTCGCTATACGGTAAGCGGCACGGCAATCAACCCAGATGACCACGACGCTGCCTCCGGCACACTCGTCTTTGAATCCGGCCGTGAAGCGTCCATCACATTTCGAGTGAAGGAATGCCCACAAGGACACGCGTAAACCGTGTAAGAAATCACAAACTACCTCCCCGTAACTTGCCCATGGGAGCCGCTACGCGTTCACAAAATTGTACGGAGCAATTTTAAACATCCCGCGGAGCGGGATGGCCCAAAGGGTGA
>CALZJI010000186.1 GCA_945787615.1 uncultured Chromatiaceae bacterium
AACCCACCACTCGTGCCGCTAGGCACTCATAAAAAACAGGTTGAGTTGCTACCTAACGCTTGGTGGGTTACGCAAAAAGACCCTAACCCGCCCTACATTTTGGCTTAACTAAGTGCCATTCACATCTGACCCCGATCTGGGCGCGAAAAATACGAAGTTATTTATTCGCGAGCCCTTAGGGCCGCGGAAAATAACAATTATCCAAAGATTGCGCCGGATTTTTGCTCAGATTCAAGGCGCGGCAAGTGGCGCATATTAGAATATGCAGCACTTGCCGTAACGCAGAAGCTGAGCAAAAAGACAAGCGAGGTTGGATAATTATTTTTTTCCGTGAATTGAAGAAACTCCGTATCTCTGGCTTATCTCCGTAACCTATATTTGACGTTGGTGGTGGAGATTAATTCGCTCTAACTGTCTTTGTGGCGTGTATTGATTCAGATTATGCGATTACGGCATCCTTTTGAGTGGTTGTCTGATATAGACCAGAAGCGAGTTTTTGGACTGCTGGTCTTTTTTCTCCTCGTTGCGTTTGGCGTCATATCATGGCTTAATGCGCCGCTAGAGACAAACGAGGCGCCACTGGGAATAATTTCGCTTGAACTGGCGGGAACTCTAGCGCGTGCTCAAGAGATCGTTTTGTCATGGCGTGGAGATGGCCATATTTATGCAGCGCTGAGTATTGGGTTCGATTACCTGTTCTTGGTTTTGTATTCTTGCACTATTGCGTTAGGGTGTGCATTACTCGCGAAGAAATTGCGTTTGCGTTCAACGGCCATGGCGGTTGCGGGTGTTGCGCTAGCATGGCTGATGTTAGCCGCGGGCTTGATGGATTCGATTGAGAATTACGGGCTGATACAAATTTTGCTGGGTACCTCCAACAATTCATGGCCGACTCTCGTACGGTGGTTGGCCATACCGAAATTTATTATCGTCATCTTAGCCGTGGGCTATCTGTTGCTCGGTTTAACGATCATCACCTTTTCAAAGTCGCGCAAAAGTGGCCAGTATTGAGCCTGTCGAACGTTTTTGAGAAAGGGCGTCGGCCACGAGATTGGTCAAGATGTCTCAGTTGTTCGGAGCTTAACTCACGCTATACAGGCCGAACCTATGCAATCGTTCCATGACCAACTTTCTATTAGAAAAACGAGTGTTTTGTTGCGTTAAACAGCCCATTTAGCTTTAAACCATTTGTGCCGCGATTTTGTCGGGCGGCTTCGTTTACGCTACACTAAGTTAATCAAATTTACCCTGGGTTCGGATTTCATAGTGGCTATAAAGTGGTAGAAAAGCCACGGGAATCTATGAGTCTTCCACAAAGCCAGTCCAGAGCGAACCGTGCAAAAAGAAGCGCCTCATAACATGAGCAACCCCCAAGGGCAATTCAATACCCTGGATGCATTACGATTCGATAATCGCGTTATCCGCGAGCTGCCCGCGGATCCGGAACCGGCGAACAACCGCCGGCAAGTACGCGGCGCGTGTTATTCGCGCGTTCTCCCGACGAAAGTCCCGCAACCGAAACTGGTCGCCTATACGCGGGAGGTTGCCGACCTGCTGGATCTCAGTTACGAGGCCTGCGAGTCTGAAACGTTCACGCAAGTGTTCGCCGGCAACCGGCTGTTGCCCGGCATGGAGCCTTACGCCTGGTGCTACGGCGGCCATCAATTCGGCAACTGGGCCGGGCAGTTGGGGGACGGGCGCGCAATCAACTTAGGCGAGGTCGTCAATCGGCGCGGGGAGCGATGGGCGTTACAACTTAAGGGCGCTGGGCCGACGCCTTATTCACGTACCGCGGATGGGTTGGCGGTCCTACGCTCATCTGTACGCGAGTTCCTGTGTAGCGAGGCCATGCATCATCTGGGTGTGCCGACGACCCGGGCCTTGAGCTTAATAACGAGTGGCGAAAACGTCATTCGCGACATGTTTTATGATGGTAATCCCAAAGCAGAGCCGGGCGCGATCGTCTGCCGTGTCGCTCCTTCTTTCACACGCTTCGGTAACTTTGAGATTTTCGCTTCGCGCGGAGAAATTGGGGTATTAAAACAATTGCTGGACTTTACGATACATACAGACTTCCCCCACTTGGGTGAACCATCACCTCGCGTTTACCTCGATTGGTTCGATGAAGTGTGTCGCAGAACGGCCGATATGATGGTGCATTGGGTGCGCGTTGGTTTTGTTCACGGTGTAATGAACACTGATAATATGTCGGTACTGGGCCTCACAATCGACTACGGTCCCTACGGCTGGCTGGAAGATTACGATCCCGATTGGACCCCCAATACCACCGACGCGGGAGGACGACGCTACCGTTTTGGCAACCAACCCTATATTGCTCAATGGAATCTTTTCCAATTGGCCAACGCCATTTACCCACTAATCAATCAGGCCGAGCCGCTGCAACAAGCGTTAAGCGATTATGCGCAGTGCTATGAGCAAGGCTGGCAAGCGATGATGACGCAAAAGTTGGGGTTGGGCGCGTTCGACCCTGCCACGGACGATGAGCTTATCAGCCAATTGCTAGACGTATTACAATTAGTCGAGACGGATATGACGATTTTTTTTCGTCGCCTTGCCTTGGTCGATTCGGAACTCGATTCGCAGCAAAGGGCTAACGATGACGCCCTCATGGCGCCGCTTGAAGAGGCTTATTACGATCCCGAAAAGTTAATCCCCGAGCACCGAGCCCGTATCGGGAACTGGTTACGCGCCTACCTAAGCCGCGCACGGCAAAATGGAATCCCCGACGCTCGCCGCCGCGAGCACATGAACGCGGTGAATCCTAAATACGTTCTACGCAATTACTTGGCTCAACTGGCCATCGAAAAGGCAGAACAGGGCGATAGTTCCACAGTAACGGAACTGTTGGATGTACTGCGCCGTCCCTACGACGAACAACCCGGCAAGGAATCCTTCGCCCAAAAACGCCCCGAGTGGGCGCGCCACCGGGCAGGTTGTTCGATGCTGTCCTGCAGTTCTTGAAACCCCAGAACTGTTGCCAGAAAAAATAGCATTGCGGCGTTCTGGGTAGAACATCAAATTTAACGCCCGTTTTCGCGCTTTCCTATGCGAGCGCATCAATGCCTAAGATGCGATCTGATTTTGACGCGTCCGCCCAGAGAAATTCGCCTTTCAGGTTATGGCAACCGATGAGACTCGCGCGCTATCGGGAGTGAAACGTAAAAGGCGAGCTAAGGGCCACGGAAAAAAATAATTATCCAACCTTGCTTGTTTTTTACTCAGCTTCTGCGTTACGGCAAGTGTTGCATATTCCAATATGCGCCACTTGCCGCACCTTGAATCTAAGCAAAAATCCGGCGCAATCTTTGGATAATTATTATTTTCCGTGGCCCTAACTCTCGCGTACATGTTGTGTCTAATGTCTAATACATAGCGATGATCGTTGTTAGGGAGGCGTTCGTCCGGTCAGCCACATAATTGCACGGACTATCATTAGGTAAAACCCGATAGGTCATTGTTTGGAACTGCGGTGTCGCGTGTGGCGTTCAGTGGCGGCGATTTTATCGAACGCGGCACGGGTCTTGCTCGCTGAGCGCATCCATTCGTTAACGTTTTTCATGGCGATACAGTCGTAGAGGGATAGTCGCATAGTGGTTTACACAATCAAAGGAGGGATGAAACCAATGAATATCCAGTCCGTCGTATTATTAACCGTAGCAATTAGCCTAGGTGTTGAGATAGCAAGCGCCCAACCGCCTCTGAGTCTTCCCAGTGGGGCGAACGCCGGCCAAGAGCGTATGAACGCCGACTTTGGTCCGCAAGGACCACCGTTCTTTATTCCAAGGGCGTTAAGAGTGAAAGTGGTGGACGAGGCAACCGGTAAGCCGGTACCCGACGCGGTGGCCATTATCGGTAGACAAGTCCGGCAAACGTCACAAGAGGGCACGACGCGCCTCTTTGGGCCCATCGGCGAGCGTGTCACCGTCACTGTGGCCTACATAGCCGGACGGGTTAAACGGTTGGTAACCTTTCACAATGTGCCGGTGGGCACCTCAGGCAACCGCAGGGTGGGTCAGGGAGAGCTGCTGCTCCCGGTTCCCAACGGCTTGCCCCTGCGCCGTGAGGCAAAGTTTTTTCTGGATGTGCCTTTTGGCGGTGTACCCGCAGGATCGATCTGGACAGGTTTGCTTCCACAGTTGGCGACAGACCTTGTGGGGCCGCGATTTGGCGCATTCGAAGGCATCGAACTGTTCGAAGATAAGGTGCAAGATGACGGGCTGGCGAGCTTAATGGTCGTGGCCTTCGACGAGGACGGCTTGCCCTTCAAGTACGGTCACATGCTGGATAAGGCGCCGGGATCACTGGATAGGAAGTTTCTGTTTCTGGTGGAGCCGTTTGCGACTCCATTGGAACTCGATGTTGCTCCGGTCTCATGGGCGAAGCGCGCAGATCCAATCAACGATTCCAGCGCTGACGATGAGTGCGATTTCCAAGCTCCTCCCTATACGCAATGTGGCTTCTTTTTTCCGTTGGATGGCATCTTCTCCTGGATCAACGTTATTCGTAAAGGCATCGTTTACACCACTCCGGGTGTATTTCTTCCTGCCCGCACCGCGGGAGCGAATCCGTTGATGCAACTGCCAGACGCGGTCATCGAAATGGTTGGCCACGACGATCCGCTTGGCATAGGCGGTGGAATTAACTACAACAGACACAAGTTTAACCGCTTTGAGCTGATGCCGATGGAAGTAGAAATTGTAATGCCTAACGTGCTGATCGGAACCGCGGATCAAACCGGTGCGGAAGCGATAAGCGTCATGGAGACCAACGGTAGCATTCAGTTAAGTTGGAACGTGGGTGCCGGCAACGGTGATCTCAGCCACGCGCAAGCGGTGGATTACGCTACGTTAGAGCTGATATGGCCAATCGCCGGTGACGGTACAAATGCCATCTGGCTACACGTCATTGAGTCCATGGTTGGTTTTAATAAGCTCTCGCTTCCTGTGCTACCGCGACGCTTTTCCACCTGGGTTCCGCCAAGCGCCGACGTATTCAGCGATACCACCGTTTCCTTGTTCGGCACCAACGGCGTCGAGGGTTTCGAAGGGGCTTGGGCCGCGTGGCAGGCGGGTCAGAAACCGATACGTTTGGGTGACCAAGCCTTCGATGTAAATCGTTGGCGGTGATAAGGGCGGTAAGCCCGCCAACGGCGTGCCTCGATTCCGTTACACTATATTCCGGCTGTAGTTTCTAAAAAAAGGAACAACGGGGGATACAGCATGCGTTGACGTTTGTCTTATACAATAGTTAAAGTAGGCTACCGTTAAGAAGTACCTTGCCGACGGATAGGTGGAAGGAGCGCAGCGCCTTGTTCACATACCCCTATTTTCTGGCGTGTTGTATTAGGCCGGGCCAGAGGCGT
>CALZJI010000187.1 GCA_945787615.1 uncultured Chromatiaceae bacterium
CGTTTTAAGTTTTCTTAAGAATGTCGGCGCATCGATGTCGCTGGAGACAATTTCGACATTCTCCACTTCGCCCGACGGCAGTATGGTCAATTTGACGACGACTTTTCCGCCTAGGGTCGGGTCTTTACGCAGGGCGCGCTGGTAAATCTTGTAAATGCGGCCTTTGTGTCGTTCCAAGGTTGAGTTGAGTTCGCGGGCAGATCGCGTCGGTACGCCGCTGGCTGTGGTGGCTGCTGAAGCATCGTCGCCACCGGTGGCCAACGCCACGCCCAGATCAACCTCTTCGATCACCGTTGTCGTTCTCGTCGCCAGCGCGCTGCCGCCGTCTCCGCCGACCTCCACTCGAGCCAGTTGGCTGGTATCGATACCGCCGGTGCCTTTACCCACTGCCGTACGGCTAGTGAGAACATTTGGGTTTGACTGACTCGGTGCGGTTTGCTGTTGAGCGCTGGCCACTAATGTGGACGATTGTGTGGCCGCCGCCACCGTGGTTTCCGTGGGCAGCTCGGCTAAATCGCCGAATAAGCTGGCGGCGAGTTGCTCGCCTTTCTTTTTCTCTGCTGCCACACGGCGTTTTTCCGTTTCGATACGCTGGCGCTCCGCTTCAGCGCGACGGCGTGCTTCTTCTTGACGTTGCCGTTCTGCTTCGGCACGACGTTGTTCTTCCTCGCGTTTCTTCCGTTCGACCTCGGCACGTTTACGCTCAGCTTCATTTTTCTTACGTTCGGCTGCGGCCCGTTGGCGTTCCTCTTCACGCTTCTTGCGCAGTTCTTCCTCGCGTTTCTTACGTTCCGCTTCGGCTTTTTTGCGCTCCTCTTCGCGTTTTTTCTTTAATTCTTCTTCCCGTTTTTTACGCTCTTCCTCTCGCTTTCGACGTTCTTCTTCGAGCTTCTTACGGCGCTCTTCCTCGGCTTTTTTCAGGGCGAGTTTTTCTTCTTCGGTGAGTTCTTTCTTCTTAGGCTTGGCTTTTTCAACTTGTTTCTTCTCCAATATGAGTTTGGCAAAGCGTTGGGGCACGGGCTTGGCTTTACTTCTTTCAATATCGGGTACTGTAAGCAAGGGTATGACAATACCGCAGACCAGAAAAAACGCCACAACAACAGACGTTATTTTAAAGAACCGTCTGTCCTCGGGAAACGTGCTCGCCCACGAGAGTTGTGTTATGTCACGTTCTACAGCCACGTTGTTTATCCGTCTACGTTAGTTTTCTTAACGACTGCCAAAGAAATGTGGTTATAGTTTGCTTCCGTACACGATGCCATGATCTTCTTAAGCAACTTGTAGGGGATGTCGCGGTCGCCCATGATGGTGACTTCGCGCTGTTGTGGCGAACCCGAATCGTCGCGGACAGTCGCGGTAATGGAGCGCGCTGCGACGTTAACCAGAGCGGTTTTCAGTGGTTCAATGACCTGTCTATCCGATGCCAGCGCATCTAAAACGGTGGCAACGGTTTCACCTTGCACGATAATGTCGTCTTCGGTGACAACGACAACCAATGTTTCTCTGGGTTTTTCAAGGGAGATGGATTCAGGGAGTTTCACAGCGTTGGTGCTGGGAATATCCTGTACTTCTGCTGAGCTGACCAACAGAAAGAACACAAGAATTGTGAAGATATCCATGAGGGACACCAAGCTGAGACCCGGAGTGCGTTTGGACCGCTTGTGGTGTTGCTCCATCCGTTTGGCGCGGCGAGACAGCTTCATGAATGTGCGTGCTCCATCCTCGGTATTAGGTTAGTTGGCCTGCTTTGCCGGCGCGTCACCAATGGAGATATCAGGGAATAACTCCGCCTGAACGCGCACATCGCCTTGGACGACTTCCACCAAACGTACCGCATCCATGGTTTCAACGAGCACTTCGTAAGGTATGTCCGCCTCGAGCAGAATGTTGGCATCGGTCTTGTCCGGGACTTTATCTTTCATATTCTGAAGTAGCTCGGACAACCCTTTATAATCGAAACTCCCCTCTTCTTTACTGAATTGCTTAATCAGCCCCATTCGATTGTCGACAACAGAGATACTGTCTTGGCGAATAATGACGCTGATCTGTAGCGGTTTTTCATCCGGCTCCTTTTGCTGATCGAGCGGCGTCTTAACCGCCGGCGGTATGTGTACGTCTAAAATGGTGATGCGAGAGAACACAGCCGTGATCAGCAGGAATGGGATCAATATCACCATCAAGTTTAAGAAAGCGGTGATATTGAGTTCCGTCTCTTGGTGAGTGCGGCGAACCCGACGTCTCATTTTGCGCTACTCTGTTTGGCGCGATGGCGGCGAATCAGATTATTGAATTTCACGGCGGCCATTTCTAACGTATCGACCAGTTCTGTTGTCTTGGTCTGCAGTACGGCGTAAATGAGAAGTAACGGAATGGCGACAATCAGACCGAAGGCCGTTGTGTTCATCGCGACTGAAATACTCGATGAGAGCAAATCGGCTTTCTCAGTGGGATCGGCATTCGCCACCGCAGTGAATGCTTGGATGAGACCGATAATGGTTCCCAACAGCCCCAACAACGTAGCAATGTTGGCGAACGTGGCGAGATAATGGGTTCGTTTTTCCAGGCGCGGCGTGATTTCCATCAGGCCCTCTTCCATGGCCGCCTCAACGTCCTCTAAGCGGCTGCTTGTTCCCAGCCGAGATAATCCGTATGTAATGATTTTTGAGATCGCTGTTTCGGATTCGGAGGTCATGGAATACGCTTGTTGATAGTTGCCGTCGGTGAGAATAGGCAACAAATCATTCCATGCCTTGCGGTTGGTCGCTCTGGCTGCGGTTAAATAAACATATCGCTCCATGGCAATGGCAACACCGAGGGCCAACACCACGACAATGGGGTACATGAACACACCCCCCTCTTGAAAAAATCGGATTACTGTATTGAAGCCATCCATACCCGTCTCCTTAAAACGCGAAAATATAGCAAGCCAGATTCCCTCGCCACTGGTTCGCGACCTGGCGATAGAGCCTTAATAACGACTTGGATTAAATTAAAGTAACTTACTCAACTGCCGTAGTCTCTGTGCTCTCGATCCTTATCGGCCGGTCGGCCCACATTTTCGAGACTGAACTCACAATTGTTGTTAGGGCCACGGAAAAAAATAATTATCCAACCTTGCTTGTCTTTTCGCTCAGCTTCCGCGTTACGGCACGTGTTACCTATGTCAATATGCGCCACTTGTGCCGCGCCTTGAATCTGAGCAAAAATCCGGCGCAATCTTTGGATAATTACTATTTTCCGCGGCCTTTATTCCTGATTTCCCTGTAATAGTTCGAAATATTCAATCTCCCTCTGAAAAACCTCTCTGTCGATGGGTTGCAACGCGTCTTCGAAGAGATTGCCGACCGGTTGGATGTCGACAACATCGAGCTCTTCGTCTTTCCACGGAATGATGTAGGTGATATTGGGAAGATCTCGATTACCAAAGATTCGCGCACCTTCTAAATCGATTTCTTCTTGAGCAACTGCGACGCTGGTAATGCCGCCTAATGCGAATATACCCAGGAATATTAACGGATTCATGGTGAGCCCTCTCCCGCCGTAACCGCGTTGGTGGTGGTCCTATTCTTAAGGTCAGCAATCCACATTTTGACTTGCCTGTCTTCTGTCCCAGCGAGGTTTTGATATTGCTGATAGTGTTTAAGCGCCTTGTGGGGCTTTTGAAGGTAGAGGTCGTAAAGAATGCCGAGGTTAAGAACGGCGGAAGCGTATTTCGGATCAATTTCCAAGGCTTTTTGGTAATAGTCGTGTGCTCGCTGGAATTCCCCGTTGTTACGGTGGATGACGCCGAGGTAGTTATAAGCAGTACCGCTCGTTCCGTTTAACGAAAGAACTTTTGTAAAGGCTTCTTTCGCTTTCTCCTCGCGATTGCTTTTGAAATAAAGAATCCCCAGATTAGCGTAAGGGCCAGATAATTTAGGGTAGGTCTTGGTCATCGCCAATAGCATTTTTTCTGCATCCTGAGGGCGCCCACCCTCCATCAAGGTCAATGCCGCTTGGAACTCCCGTTCGGCCGGCGTTGCGTTCTGTCTCAATGCGGGTTTTTTCGCGTCTGCGCTTTTTTGAGTGATTGCAGTCTTTTGAACCTCTTCATTATTCACTGACACCGGCGCCGTGCTGCATCCAGCGTTAATCAGCGCAGCGCCAGTGGTCAGCGCGAGGAGGTAAATCTTAGCGTAGTTCATTTACGATGGCTTCGTTTCGTTCGATCTTTCCATAACGCGCCGGGAGCAACGTTGCTAGCGCGGTAAAGCTTTTTTTAACCCACTGGTCATAGAGCCCGCTTGCGGCACGTTCCGCATTGGCCTGGTGTATTTCGATGGCCTTCTCCTCAAAGGGGTAAGCCTGGTCTTCGAGGACAAGCTCAAATTGGTCCAATGCTTCCTCGGAGAGGCCTTTAGGCCGTTCGGAGTTTAGCAGCGCTTGACTAAACTCATTGTAAATTTCACCGATTCGAAAGGTGGACGCTGTAGTAATGTCCGCTACTCGGTATTCGGCCGCCAGGTTAAAAGCCTTTAGGGCCGCTTCCATGGACTGGCGTTTGCTCTGAATGCTTTGTTTTAGAGGCGCGGTGATTGGTCGCGCGTGGAAGGTCTCATAAGCGGGTTCGGCTAGCGCCAAGGCCGCGCTCGCCGCGATGAAGCGGCTTCGGTCATTGTAATTCGACGTGTTAGGTTGCACGGCGGTGACAACCTCTTGTTGCCAAAAACGCACGCTGTTGTCCTGGCCCGTTTTGGCGAAGATGTCGATAATCTTCTGGCGTGCTTCGACCGCCTGGTCAAATGGCGTTGGGTGTTCCTTGATATAGCGTTTATAGGCGCCCACGGCACTGTCAAAGGCTTGCCCTTTTTCGTAAAGCCCCGCCGATTGCCAGATCGCGTCTCGTTGCCGCGCTGGGTCTTGTTCCGCGGTCGCTATTTTCTGCAACTGATCCGCGGCTTTAATGTGGTTGCCCGATTCGAGATAGGCGATGGCCAGGTTGTTTGTCACCTCAGCTTGAAGTTCGTGGCCAGGATGATTAAGCTGAAATGCTTCCAGCAAGGGTATCGCCTGCGCCCAGCTTTCAGCGGCTAACATGTTGGCGGCGGCGTCATAGTCGGCTGTGACGCGTATCGCGGAGCTTGGGGCAACCATCGCGATGCGCAAGAACTCTTTGGTCGAAGCCTCCAATTGGCCGCGCTCGCGAAGTGCTTCCCCTTGCTTATAGACGGAGGCGGCTAGGCGGTCGACAAGCGCCGCGCGGTTTTTGTCATCAGCCGCTGTCAATCTTAATGCGCTACTGTACATTACTTCCGCTTCTTTGAACGCTTCTTCCTCAAAGCTGGTGTGGGCGATAACGATCATGGCCTGCCTTCGCGGCTTGGTTTGCGATTTCGGCACGATGGCGAGAATACGCTTCGCAAAGACGGACGCCTGGCTATACTGTTGTTTCTCGAAGAGCTCATCAACCACTTTGACGAGAACAGTTGCCGTACGCGGATCCTTGGGGTAGAGTTTGGTGAATCGCTGAGCGCTTTGAATGGCAATGCGATCCCAAAATTCCCTGTCGTCGCCGCCCACGATTCCTTTATATTTTTCATAGGTAACCAATGCCGCGTAGCCTGCTTCTGCGCCCAACTCATGGCGACGATAATTGTAGGCGGTTTTTTCATATTCCCTTATCGCATCGGTGTAGCGTCCGTCTTCGTAGAGGGCCTCGGCAAGGAGGAAATTCATCTCGGGGGTTTTGGGGTGCTGCAGAAAAGAGCGGGCGAACATTTGATACCATTTAATCGCCTTACCGAAGTCTGCGGAACTTTTAGACTTTTGCGCTCGGGCGTGATAGATCCGACCGAGTTCCTCAAGAGATTCTGCGGCGTAATCGTTGATTCTTTTCTCAATGCTGCTGTCGCTGCGGATAAGGTATTCATCGAACCCATAGTGGCTATTGTTTGCCCAATAGGTGCTGTATTTAGCATAACGATTGATAAACTCCTCTTTGGTTTCCACTACCAAATCGGCATATCCTCTTTCTTTGTATAGTTCGATGGCTTTGATTGTTAGCAGCATTCCCTGTGGATGGGGTGTGCGCACGCCGCCAAATGTCCGGTACGCTTGAGCGGCTTCGAGGTAGCGCTCTTGTTTGACGAAAAAGTCGCCGA
>CALZJI010000188.1 GCA_945787615.1 uncultured Chromatiaceae bacterium
GACGTTAAAGCAGTTGAGTACTTCTTAAAAGAAAAAGTATCGGGTAACAAAGAGTTAGAATCTTCCGTTGAATTCTTTCATTTTGCTTGCACGTCGGAAGATATCAACAATCTCGCTTACGCGCTAATGTTACGCGAAGCGCGCAACCAAGCGATCCTACCCGCCATGGACGAGGTTATCAACGCCATAACCCAATTGGCACACGGCTACGCAGATCAACCCATGCTATCGCGTACTCACGGGCAAACCGCTTCGCCGACAACGCTGGGCAAGGAAATGGCTAACGTGGCATTTCGGCTCCGCCGTCAACGGGAACAGCTGATTCGCACCCCCATTTTAGGAAAAATAAATGGTGCGGTCGGCAATTACAATGCGCATCTTGCCACCTATCCCGAAACGGATTGGGAAGCGTTAGCAAACGACTTTGTCACCGGACTCGGTCTAGATTGGAATCCATACACAACCCAAATTGAACCCCACGACTATATCGCTGAACTATTCAATGCCCTAGCACGATTTAATACCGTCGTTTTAGACTTCTGTCGCGACGTCTGGAGTTATATCTCCATCGGCTACTTCAAGCAACGCACGGTCGCCGGTGAAGTGGGCTCGTCCACTATGCCCCATAAGGTCAACCCTATCGACTTCGAAAACGCGGAAGGTAACCTCGGGATGGCCAACGCAATTGTCAACCACCTTGCGGAAAAACTCCCCATATCGCGCTGGCAACGGGATCTGTCCGACTCTACCGTTCTTCGAAATCTAGGCGTTGGGATTGCCCACTCGCTCATTGCCTACCAGTCCTGCCTTAAAGGAATTGGCAAATTAGAGTGCGATCCCGGTCGCTTGGAAGAGGATCTGAAACGTTCCTGGGAAGTTTTGGCTGAACCTATGCAAACCGTTATGCGCCGCTACGGCGTCGAGACACCCTACGAGAAACTCAAAGAACTCACCCGCGGCCGACGCATTGACCGAGAAACCATGCATCGCTTTATCGACGAACTCGATATCCCGACTCAGGCAAAAAATCAGTTAAAGTCGTTGACGCCGTCAAACTATACCGGTAACGCGGCCGCA
>CALZJI010000189.1 GCA_945787615.1 uncultured Chromatiaceae bacterium
AAGACGCCTCGGAAAATCTTCATAACTCGGTGCCGTTGGCGGCGGCCCACGCCTTTGAAAACATCGATCCGCAATGTGACTACGTAGTCACGACGGAAATCGCATCGGGGCGTTTCGAGGATGATCTGCGTCGTATGCGTATGGCCGCGTGGCACGGCGCGGACCACATCATGGTTATCCGCACCACGGGCCAGTCCCATTTCGGTGGGCTTATCGAAGGCACGCCGGAGGGTGTTGGCGGTATTCCGGTAACAAGAAAACAGCTTCGCGCGACCCGTAAAGCACTGGATGCCATTGAAGACGAGGTCGGTAGACCCATCAACTTTCACTCCTACGTCAGCGGGCTCGCGGGACCGGAGATGGCCGTACTTTTTGCGGAGGAGGGTGTAAACGGGGCGCA
>CALZJI010000190.1 GCA_945787615.1 uncultured Chromatiaceae bacterium
TCGTGGCAAGGCGAAATGACGAGTAATAGCCGGACTATTGCGAGGAGTTTCAACGCAGACATGGAATGAAGAGGGCGTGCTATTGACACCTAAATCTCAAACGCCACGGGTATATATCTAGGTTAGGGATACAAAAAATGCTCCAGCTTGATCACGAGGACTTGTCCATAAACTTCGACGACCGTTTTTTAGAGCGGGGTGAACGGTATTGGGAGCAGGGTCGTGTAGACAATCTTAAGATCCAGGGCGCGGGGCGGCGTGTTACTGCGAATGTGCGTGGAAGCCGCGGATCGATATACAACGTTAAGGTCGAATTCGAACTGGACGAAGATGACGCGTTTACCATGATTTCGGGCTATTGTTCGTGCCCTGTCGGGTTTAACTGTAAACACGTGGCCGCAGTTTTATTGGAGGCCCTTGAGCAGCAAGAATTTGAAGATGACCAGGATGATGGCGTTTCCTTAGTCGCTGACGAGATATCGGGGTTGGATGCGTGGTTTAAAGAGGTCGAGTCGGTACTTCTACCCTCAACGCCGGAGGCTTTTCCCCCTCATGTGCTGCAACGATTATTGTACGTTGTGACTCCCCGCGAGGTGGGGCGGACATCGATTTTACACGTCGAACTGCAACTTGTTCGTCACCTTAAGCCAGGCGAGTACGGGCGTCCTTCTCTTTTCCGGTTAGACAGTGCTATGTCTTTTGACTTTAACACGCCGGATTATTTGCTACCGCAAGATAGGTCTTTATTAAACAATCTGCGAGCGCGGACGCCGCGACCTAACGCCACCACTCATCCTTTAGAAGGGCATGGGAGCGCGGAGTTGTTTTTGGCAATGGTCGATACGGGGAGGTGTCACTGGCGTAATAGAGACAACGCGCCGTTGCGCCGCGGAGAATCACGGCGAGGAACGCTGGCCTGGCAGACCAGTGACAACGGAAGACAGCATCCCGTAATCCAGTTATCGCCCCCGGCGAGCGAGGTGTTGCCGGTGGTACCACTTTTATATCTGGATCTGGCAACGGCGGAATGTGGCTCGGTTGAGATGGATTTACCGTATGCGTTAGTGCAGCGCGTTTTACAAGCGCCTGCGATCGGGCCCAAGAATGTGGAACGCGTTCGTGAGCGCCTGATGAAGCTCAGTGATGCGTTGCCTTTGCCGCAAGCCGTGGAAGTCCGTGAACTTGAAGCGGTTCAACCGAGTCCGGTTCTTCAGCTGGCGCCTGTGACGGTAAAAGTGGAAATTCCAGAGTGGTTTTTGAGCGAGAAGTTGGAAGCCGCAGGGGCTTTTCTTAGATTCGATTATAACGGCAAGATGGTGAGTCCGACCGATGGAAAACAAAGCATCGATCATTACCGTGATGGTTTTCTGAATCGCTTACCGCGTTGCAAGGATGTAGAGATCGCCGCCATGCTTCGCCTGATGAAGATTGGATTGATGCCGTTGACGGACTCATTTGTTATCGATAACCCACCATGTCCAGGGTCCGGATACCTGTTTGATCGCGAGGAGCAGGATGAGCAAAGTCAGTGGATCAACTTTTTGTTCCACGAGGTGCCGGTATTACGTGCCGAGGGTTGGCGAGTAGACCTAGACGAAGAGTTTCCGTACCGCTTCGCGGAGGCCGATGAGTGGTATGTCGATATCGACGATCAATCGGAGAACCATTGGTTCGATCTTGAGCTCGGCGTCTCCGTCGCTGGCGACACGATTAACTTATTACCGTTGTTGATCCGGCTGGTCCAGCATATGCCTGAGAACTTTAGCGCACGGCGGCTCGCCGAATTGCCCGCGGAGCATAAAATGATCATCCCTCTCGATGACGGTCGCCTGTTGCCTGTTCCCACCGGGCGGATCAAGGATATTTTGCATGTCCTGGTGGAACTGTACGATCGTGAGAGTCTAGATAAAAGCGGTCGCATGCGTCTATCGGAGTTGCGTGCCATGGATTTGGGGCGCCTAGAGGCGGCGTTAGGCGCAACCGAGGTGCGCTGGTTCGGTGGGGAGCGCCTTAGACAAATAGGGGAACGTTTACGTAATTTCGAGGGCATACAGCCCGTGGATACGCCCGCCGCGTTCACGGCAACGTTGCGATCCTACCAAAAAGAGGGGTTGAACTGGTTGCAGTTCTTACGTGAGTACGAATTCGGCGGTGTATTAGCGGACGATATGGGTCTAGGCAAAACAGTTCAATCTCTCGCCCACTTGGTCAAAGAAAAGGAGGCGGGCCGCATGGATTTGCCCAGCATCGTCGTGGCGCCAACGAGCTTGATGTTGAACTGGCGCCGTGAAGCGGCGCGATTCGCACCGAACCTACAGGTTTTAACCTTGCATGGTCCGGATCGTAAGCAACACTTTGATGCATTGGCCCATTACGATTTAATTCTGACGACATATCCGTTACTGGTGCGGGACGAGACCCCCTTGCTGGCTCAAGAATATCATTTATTAATTCTGGACGAAGCGCAATATATTAAAAACGCGAAGGCCAAGTCGACGCTGGTGGCGCAGCAGCTTAGGGCAAGGCATCGCTTATGCTTGAGCGGTACGCCAATGGAAAACCACTTGGGCGAGCTGTGGTCCGTATTCAATTTTTTGATGCCAGGATTGTTGGGCGATGAACGTCGCTTTCGTCGATTATTTCGCACGCCTATCGAGAAACAGGGCGACGATGCTCGCCAGTACCAGCTCGGTCAGCGCATCGCACCGTTCTTACTGCGCCGCACCAAGGATGTGGTGGCAACCGAGCTGCCGCCGAAGACCGAGATGGTGCGCGTTGCCTCGCTATCAGGCGCGCAAAGGGATATTTACGAAACGGTTCGACTTGCGATGCACGAAAAGGTGCGCAAGGTCATCAATGCAAAGGGGATGAACCGGAGTCATATCGAAATCCTGGACGCCTTGCTGAAACTGAGACAGATCTGTTGTGATCCACGATTAGTTAAAATGGACGCCGCTCGTAAGGTTAAACAATCGGCGAAACTCGAAATGCTTATGGGCATGCTCCCAGAGCTAATCGAGGAAGGGCGGCGCATTCTACTGTTCTCTCAATTTACGAGTATGTTGAAGCTTATTGAAGAAGAACTTACTAAACTGAAAATTCAGTACGTCAAACTAACCGGTCAAACCCGCAAGCGTGAAACGCCTATACAACGTTTCGAGGACGGCGAAGTGCCCTTGTTCCTGATCAGTTTGAAGGCCGGCGGCACAGGTCTGAATCTCACGGCCGCCGACACGGTGATCCATTATGACCCGTGGTGGAATCCGGCTGTGGAGAGCCAAGCCACGGACCGCGCTCACCGTATTGGTCAGGATAAACCCGTATTCGTTTATAAGTTACTCACTGAGGGCACTGTCGAAGAACGCATCGCAGAGATGCAGGTGCGCAAACGGGCGTTAGCCGAAGGGCTTTTTAATGGTAAGGGAGCCGGTGGCGGCCAGTTGAAGCGGGAAGACTTGGAAAGCCTTTTTGCGCCGCTGTAGCCGATAAAACGACTGGAATGAGTAAGGAAAGCGTATGAGCGGTTTTGGCTATTTCAAGCGCCAGTCAAGCATTTGCCATATATACCCGTGGCGTTTGAGATTTAGGTGTCAATAGCACGCCCTCTTCATTCCATGTCTGCGTTGAAACTCCTCGCAATAGTCCGGCTATTACTCGTCATTTCGCCTTGCCACGAA
>CALZJI010000191.1 GCA_945787615.1 uncultured Chromatiaceae bacterium
TTAAATGTTTGCGTTTACGAGCCGGTGTCCGCCCGTATTGTCGAAAATGCCGCCGCTCTAGCCTGTTTTATAGGACTGAAACACCAAAGACGCATTGGTGCCGCCGAAACCGAAGCTGTTGGACATTACCCGGTTTAAGTGGGGTTTATCCATGTACTCCCTTACGACAGGAAAACCTGCAGCGGCAGGATCGAGTTCACTGATATTCGCCGACGCGCTTATAAACCCCGTCTCCATCATCAGCAACGAGTAAATAGCCTCGTTAACGCCAGCCGCCCCTAAAGCGTGGCCAGTAAGCGATTTTGTCGAGCTGATGAATGGCGTTTCGGTGGCGAATACTTCGCCAATGGCTTGAAGCTCTTTGGTGTCGCCAACGGGAGTGCTGGTGCCATGGGCATTAATATAATCGATCGGGCCGTCAACTGTAGCAAGTGCTTGTTGCATACACCGTACGGCACCCTCTCCAGAGGGTTGCACCATGTCATAACCGTCTGACGTTGCGCCGTAGCCGACAAGTTCGGCATAGATCTTAGCGCCTCTCGCTCGTGCATGTTCCAGCTCCTCCAGGACGACAACGCCACCACCGCCCGAGATGACAAAGCCGTCCCGCGATACGTCATATGGGCGAGAAGCCGTCTGTGGGGCGTCGTTATATTTTGAGGACAGCGCGCCCATCGCGTCGAACAACAATGTCATCGTCCAATGAACTTCTTCGCCGCCGCCGGCAAATACGATGTCTTGTTTGTTCATTTGGATAAGTTCGCTGCCGTGGCCAATACAGTGGGCACTGGTTGCACACGCAGAGCTAATCGAGTAGTTAATCCCTTTAACACCGAACGGCGTTGCTAAGCACGCTGAGTTCGTGCTGGACATGGTTCGAGGAACCATATACGGCCCAACTCGGCGTAATCCTTTTTCTCTAAGCGTATCGGTGGAGAGTAGGAGGTTAGCCGTCGATGGCCCGCCGGATCCCATGACGAGCCCCGTACGCGGCTGAGAGACCATAGCTTTGCTCAGGCCAGCATCGGCTATGGCTTGTTCCATGGCGATGTAGTTAAACGCTGCGCCATCGCCCATGAAACGGCGGATCTTCCGGTCGATACATTCGTCAGGATTGAGCTTTATCGAACCATGCAGATGCGAACGGAAACCGAGTTCGGCGTACTTTTCATGATACTCGATGCCCGACCGGCCGTCCTTTAAGGAGTCGCTTACTTCCTCCTTATTGTTCCCGATGCTAGAAACGATGCCGATCCCTGTAACAACTACCCGTTTCAATAGCCGACTCCTCAAAATCCTTCAGTTGATAAAAATAGGCCGACGCGCAAGTCGGCCGCCGTATATATTTCTTTACTGTCCGCTTCCAGTGCTGCGTCGGCAATACCCATTACGAGTTTGCGCATAATGACCCGCTTCATGTTTACTCGATAAGTCACTTTTTTTACGTTCCGCGTAACCTGGCCTGTAAACTTTACTTCACCTACACCGAGCGCCCGGCCGCGTCCTGGACCGCCAGCCCAGCCGAGGTAAAATCCGACCAATTGCCACATTGCATCAAGTCCTAAGCATCCGGGCATAACGGGATCGCCTTCGAAATGACAGTTAAAGAACCAAAGGTCTGGATTGATATCGAGTTCAGCAATGATCTCGCCTTTACCGTAGCTGCCGCCTGTATTGTTTATCACCGTGATACGGTCAAACATGAGCATAGGGGGCAGTGGGAGTTGGGCGTTACCAGGGCCGAACAGCTCACCGTGGCCACATTGTAAAAGTTCTTCTCTGTTAAAGCTGGTTTTTTTGATCATACGTTGGCCGGCTGTTAAGGGATTATGCAGAAAATCGTTTTTATAATCAATCTACTATAGTAAAGATTCCCGTGGAAGCCAAATCCTCGGAGAGCTGAGCGTCGTGTACCTTCGTCAATAGTAAAAGTGCCCATGGCTGGTTGCCACGTTGAACGGTGTCTCAGCGTGGTTCATACGTACCCAGGATTTTTTGTTAATTATTAGTCGTTTTTATACGGTATTATACTACTACAGAATCCTATGTGCGAGCGAGCAAGATGACGAGCCCATAGGACTCGCGCAAAAATAATTTCACATTTTGGACATCGATCCATCCCGCCCGGCTGCGTTGCCTACAAGGACGTAGGTAAGGGGCGAGAGCAGGACGCGGTAGCTTTGCCTACAAGGACGTAGGTAAGGGGCGAGAGCACGCCTACAGGGACGACGCACATGGATGTGCTAGTGTCATGAGAGGGCACGAGTGCATGGATGCACGAGTTAGAGCAACGCAGGGAGCGGTTGCCGAGGAGCCCGAAGTGACCGCAGGACGCAGTTGCCGAGGACGCGGAAGCTTTGCCTACATGGACGTAGGCAAGGGGCGAGAGCAGGACGCGGAAGCTTTGCCAGGCGAGCGCCTCAGCGCCCGAAATGTGAACTAATTTTGACGCGAGCCCTAAGCAGACGGCAGCTGAGGCGGGTCTGACGGAAATAACCAAGTTTGTTGTCACCTAGTCGAGGCCCGACTCCATCGAACGCGACGGTCACGTCAACACTTCCACCGACATGCCTACTCTTATGTCCCCTTCCCCGTCCGGGATGACGTTCTGGCCAAAATATATACGGTTGTCGCGTTTACGAAACGTGCTAAGCGTGCGGGTGGGTTCTGCCCCTCGCTTTGCGGTCTTCACGTCGATAGTGGGAATTACGCAGCGGCTGCACGGCTTTACCACCCGGTAAGTAAACTCGCCAATACGCAGCTTTCGCCAATCGTCTTCGGCGAAGGGAGCGCCACCGCTTACGACGATATTGGGCCGGAAACGTGCCATGGGAATCGGAACCTTTAGCCGACGATTGAGCTCGCCAAGCGATGCTTGGGAAAGCAACAGAATTGGAAACCCATCGCTGAATGCCGTGCGGTCTCCAGGCTTAGCATAGGTGGGATCTACGACGCGCACCTCAGTTGCTGGAAAATACACAAGCCGACAATCGGTCGCGAGAAAACGGCTAAGCCATGCTGCCGCCTCATTGCCGCAATCTAGACTATGACAGCGATCCTTCCAGACCGTAACCAACCGCGTGCGCCCAGTAGAAGGCGTGGTTATGAATAACGTTGGCATACCGGGGGCGTCCAGTTGCACGCCGTCGCCAACTAGTTTGGGCTGTATTAAACACATCCGGGCTAATTGACGTTGGGTTACAAAATGATCGTTTTCGTCCACGATCATCCAACGACGATCGTTTTCAAGACCTAGACCATCGACGTATGCACTGTTTAGCGATACTTGCGCAAACGACTTTACCGGATATATTGCCAGCTGACTCACAACCAGTTCAGACATCATCGAAATCCTTCGATCTCTCCATCGTGGTCTCGGCGTCGTTTAGGGTGAGCAACAGTGGTAGTGGTTGGTACGAATAAATCGCCCCGGACAGGTGGACGCCCACCGCCGTCGACCTTCGATTTCACCTCCATATAGGCTCCGGTTTGAATATTCCCTCATTGCAACCATTCGGCCCCTTCTCCTCGCATTCACGCTTTATCGACGGATCCTACCTCCCTAACGCGCAACTCAAGACTGGCTTAAGGTCTCGGAAACCCGCGCTAAGTCCGCCTCCGTATCCACTCCCGCCGTTGTCGGTTCCACCGCGATACCAACATGAATACGATAACCGTTCCAGAGTACGCGTAATTGTTCCAGCGACTCGGCTTGCTCGAGCGTACAAGGCCTCCAATCGCTGTATTCCTTTAAGAACGCCCCCCGGTAAGCGTAGAGACCGATATGGCGATAATGGCTGATGTTCTGTGACAGGCTCTTCCGTTGCTGAGCAAACCGTTCTCGGTCCCAGGGGATCGGCGCGCGGCTGAAATACAATGCATACCCCGCCTTATCTGTGACGACTTTGACAACGTTGGGATCGAAAAGCAGATCGGGTACGGAGATAGGCTCGCACAGCGTCGCAACCGACGTATCGTGATGGGATGCCAAATTAGCGGCGACCTGTCGCAACAAACTCACCGGAATCAACGGCTCATCACCCTGAAGATTAACGATGATTTGACCGTCATCGTAGTTATTAAGGCGGGCGACTTCGGCAAGGCGGTCGGTACCCGATTGATGCTCCGTCGAGGTCATGCAAACGGGTGCACCGAACGCGATGGCAGCTTGGCGAATCCGTTCATCGTCCGTTGCCACCACAACCTCATCGGCACCACTTGCCTGGCCGCGTTCGTAAACGTGCTGGATTAATGGCTTACCGGCAACATCACGTAACGGTTTACCGGGTAGCCGAGACGATGCGTAACGCGCCGGTATCACCACGACAAAGCTCAAGACTAAACTTCCTCCGTCGGGTCTAACTGACGCCCTTCCTCCTCCAACATCACAGGGATATCATCGCGGATCGGGAACGCGATTCGATCCCCTTTGCAGATGAGTTCATCGGCTTGCTTATCGTATTTAAGCGGTCCCTTGCATATGGGGCATACGAGAACGTCAAGTAGTTTTCGATCAACCATAGCGCACCAATACCTTTTCATTAAATAAGTTACACGCCAGTGTTAACGTAGATGCTAACCATCAAGTCGTGTAGTTCTTGAAGCAGTTCTATACTAACGTCTTATTGAAAATACTCCCTCACACTCGCGCCGCGCCATCGCCCGCAGTCGTGTTCACCTAATGCCAAATATAGCGATGAGCTGTCGTACGTGGCGTGGCCTTACGCCACTATATTATCAGGCTCCGGCAAAGTTTGCCGCTGGCGGTTTTTTTGATTTTCGTTTTTTCTCGACGACATCTGATATTTTCAGCCGTAGCGCCTCGGTAAAGGCATCGTCGACGCATGCATTAACAGTAACAAACCACGCATTGTCACAGCATAGGCGGCGACATTTTACGGCGTCTTTTTCCGTCATTATGACAGGCGCATCGTCGCCAAAATCGAGATCGGCCTCGGAAAAAATGTGATGATCGGCGAACGGGTGTTCAATAACAGACAACCCCAGCCGCTTAAGAAAAGAGAAAAAACGGGCAGGATGACCAATTCCCGCGACGGCGTGAACGACTTTCCCGCGAAAATCTTCTAAAGGTGCGGTCCGGTCCTGATCGCCGAGGTTATAAACGGAACCAAGGTTGAATGACATCCCGAACTCGTCGTGTGCCGGCAAACCGTTGGTGACAACGAAATCGACGGACCGGAGCCGTGACGCAGGCTCGCGCAGTGGCCCAGCGGGTAAACAATAGCCGTTACCCAAACGCCGCACGCCGTCGATAACGGCAATCTCGACGTCGCGGTGCAACGCATAATGTTGTAGACCATCATCCGCAATAATAATATCGCAGTCTTCGTGCTGAAGGAGCGAGCCTGCAGCCCTTACGCGTTTAGGCGCCACGGCTACCGGACAGCCGGTGCGCCTCGCCAATAAAATGGGCTCGTCCCCCACGACGGTCGGATCGCTATCGACCCTCACTTGCTGCGGCCATTGACTGGCTTTGCCGCCGTAGCCACGGCTCACGATACCCGGCTTAAAGCCTTGCTCGCGCAAAAAACTCGCCAACCAAACCACCATCGGCGTTTTACCCGTTCCCCCGACAGTTACATTACCCACAACAATTACCGGAACCGACACCTCGTAAACGGTGAAGAGTCCAATGCGGTAACCCATACGCCGCAAAAAACTTATCGAACGAAACAGCAGCGAAAAGGGCCATAACAACGTTGCAATGCGGTTTTTTTTATACCAATATTCATCCAGTGATTTCATTTGAAGGGGAACAATACACAGAAACAGGTCGACAAAGCAACCTCAACACGTACTACAGGCGTATTTGTTCTAATTTGCGTGCGTCCGCGAATAAAACTAGCGGCGACTAAAGCCCCAAGTTTCGGAGTTAAGTATCGTTGAGAGTGGGTAACATAACGCGTAGCGGATCGTTCCCGCCGCACTCGGTAGCAAAGGCTAGATGAGCTTAGATGCTTAGGGCCACGGAAAATAATAATTACCCAAAGATTGTTTGTCTTTTTGCTCAGCTTCTGCGTTACGGCAAGTGGCGCATATTGAAATATGCGCCACTTGCCGCGCCTTGAATCTGAGTAAAAATCCGGCGCAATCTTTGGATAATTATTATTTTCCGCGAGCCCTTAATCGCAACCGTGGACGTTAATCCCGGATTCCGTTAGACTACATCCAGGTTACAAATTTCACCTCACTGTGTGGACTAGTCACCTTCCTTAGAGCTCGCGTCAAAATTAATTCACATTTTGTGCATTGAGGCGCTCGCCTGGTAAGGCGCAAAAACGCCGGAATATAAATATCTTTCAAGTTTTTGCAACGCAGCCAGCCGAGATGGATCGATGTCCAAAATGTGAATTAATCTTGATGCGAGCCCTTAGTAGCGATAGACAGATTCACAATACCCAGTTGGCGTGCGGCATCCATCGCGGTCACGACCGCTTGGTGAGGCGTTTGCGCATCGGCGCTAATAATCATTGGTACGTCTTCTCTCTCGTTTAACGCTGCTCGAATGGCGCGTATCAACGTGTCCTGTTGGGTATTAATCAATTGTTGACGGTTAACAAAATACGTGCCATTGGCGTCAATGGTCACCTCCAGGGGTTCTACTTTGACTTCCTGGGCTTGGCTAGCCGCTTCCGGAAGATTCACGACGATCTCCGATTGCCGATTGAAGGTGGTCGATACCATAAAGAAAATAAGCAGCAGAAACACCACATCGATCAGTGGCGTCAGATTAACGGCCAACTCTTCGCGTCGGGATTGTCGCATCTTCATAATTCTTCGTCTCCCAGATCATCATCTCTCTCCCGCTCACCGTGGAGGACTTCGACCATTTTTAACGCTTCCTGCTCCATGGTTATGACCAGCTCGTCAATCTTGCGCTGGAAATGGCGGTGAAACATGAGGCTTGGAATGGCGACGGACAACCCGGCCGCCGTCGTAACTAACGCTTTAGAGATTCCGCCCGCCAACTCCGTGGGATTTCCAACGCCTTTGCTTGTTATCACCGTGAAGACGTCGATCATACCGATAACAGTACCCAGCAGGCCGAGCAGCGGCGTGATGACAGCAACGGTACCCAGCGTGTTTAGAAAGCGCTCCAATTCGTGGGCAACGTGTCGACCCGTCTCCTCGATGCTTTCCTTCATGATAATTCGGTCCTGGCGCAAGTTGACCAATCCGGCCGCCAAGACACGGCCCAACGCTGAGGATGTGCGCAACGAGGAAATCCGATTTCCGTCCAGCTGCCCCGCCTTGGCCCATTGCCACACCTGCGCCACCAACTCGTGTGGACATATGCGCCTTGATTGAAGAGACCAAAACCGTTCACATATAATCGCAACCGACACAATGGAACAGAGTAAAATCGGAGCCATTAGCCAGCCGCCCGCCTGAATAAACTCAAACACTATTTGACCGCCTTTCTTCCTTAAAATGAATTAATCAACGCCTGGTACAAAGACAGGGAGTATATACGTATTTCACCTTGCTATTCAAAATCTAGCCCAGATAATGGAGCAAAATAGATGGGGTGAGCTTCGCGGAGTAATACGACAAGAAATTTCGCAAAATGCATCCCTTCCAAAAATGGTGCTTACCTTCTACAGCACAGTAGCCCGGCTATCCCTTCCAATGCCAATAATAACGGCTGCTGTCGCGAAAAATTTTAGGATTAAATTCATCGTGAGAATTGCTTAACTGAAATGTGATGGCGCCGTGTCGAGCTGTATCTAATATTGTGATGTTCCGACGCTGGTATCGTTCCGCCACTTCTGCTGCAGGAAAACCGTATCGATTCCGGTATCCAAGGGGAAAAAGCGCGAAACGAGGTTGGACCGCGTCGAGGAAACCGCTGCTCGACGAAGTGGCACTGCCGTGATGGGGTACGACCAAGATATCCGCCTGCAACGCGGCGGGTCGCTCCCGAACGAGCCTGAACTCCCCTTCTTTTTCGATATCCCCCGTAAGCAATATTGATTTAGTGGCGGTCGCGATTCGCACAACGCAAGAGCTATTGTTTCCCTTTAGGGTTTCTCCCGCAGCGGGATGAAGCACCTCGAATTTTACTTCATCCCATTGCCAACGTTGCCCCGCTACGCACAACTCACTCATGGCCCAATGGATCCTCTCTGGGACGCTTGTCAGGATCTTGTCTACCGCGATGCCTCGGGTAAGCGAAACGGCGCCGCCAATGTGATCGTTATCGCCGTGGCCGACAACGAGGGTGTTAACCCGACTGACGCCAGCATGGCGTAAGAACGGTAAAACAACGGCCTCTCCGGTGTCGAAGTCTTCACCAAATCGTGGGCCCGTGTCGTAAACGAGGGTATGGTGCCGTGTTTGCACAACCGTTGACAATCCCTGTCCAACGTCTAAAAGTGTCACCCACGCTTCGCCGACGGCAGGTTTTTGCGGTTTAACCAAAAATAAAGGCATTAGCCAGATAACACCTAACCAACGCAGCGGCAACCCGCGGGGCGCTAACAACAGTGCGACACCCACCAATCCGCAGATAACGCTCCAGCGGCTCGGCCTGTGCTGTAACCAATGACTCCAAGGTTGATCGGCGAGCGCGTTCAGCACCTGCCATAAAGGCGCAATCAGAACATCGGCTAGCACCAATACGCCTGCGGCCAGATTTGGCAACACCGAAAGTAACACGCTACCAATCAATACCACAGGCACAACGGCGATACTCACCCACGGAACGGCCAACGCATTGGCCAACGGTGCAACAATCGACACCTGCTGAAACATCACGAGCAATAGGGGCGCAAGCCCGACAGCCAATAACCATTGCGTGCGGCCCCACTTCCACCATAAACCATGGCCACCGACTCGGCCGCCAATTCCGTAAACAATGACAGCGACTGCGGCAAAGGATAGCCAGAATCCCGGCGACATCACCGCAAACGGATCCCAGAGGAGTACGAGGAACAGCGCCGTAGATAGCGCCCGCAGGGGGCTTATGTTTCTTTGTGACAGTTGCGCAACCATTACCACGGCCAGCATAATAAGAGCGCGTTGGGTGGGGATCGCAAAACCCGCTAAGGCGCTATAAAAAAAGGCCCCGGCTAACCCACCGATGGCGGCCGCCTTCGGCGCCGGCCATCTCAAACTCAACGACGCGGAACGCGACCACAGCCAGCGCGTAATAAAAAATAACAACCCGGCGACCAGCCCAATGTGAAGACCGGAGATGGCCATAAGGTGATTGGTTCCCGTTGCCGTAAGCACGTCCCATTGAGATGCGGCAACCGCCTGACGATCCCCCACCGCGAGGGCCAAGATTAATCCAGCGTGGTCACGATCAGGCAATGCTTGTCGAATATGCTCCGACACCCACTGACGCATACGTACAAGCTCGTAACCGCGGGTATTGGCCTCTAACCGTGTCTGTACGGCCTTTGGGCGAACATAGCCGACTGCTCTAATGCCTTGTCGAAATAGCCACCCCTCGTAGTCAAAGCCACCGGGATTCATAAACCCGTGCGGACGTTTAAGCCTTGTCGTCAATAACCAATGTTCCCCGGCGGTTATGTCCGGCGCCTTTCCGTACCAACTCAACCGTACGCGCTTGGGTCCGGGTTTTTCTTCCCCGTTGACAATCATTCGCTTCACGTCAAACTCGAATCGAACGCCATGTTGTTGGGGGTGTGGTATGCTAGCTATTATGCCTTCCAGCTCAACATCCCTGCCCTCATAACCGCTATCCAACCCCGAAGAGAAAATAAATGTTGCGTGCCCAAACGCCCACAGGTATCCGCAAGCGAAAACAACAGGAACTTTAAGGACTTTGGCATAGAAAAATGCCGCGATGAGTAGGGGTAAGACCAGCAGCCACCCCGCATGTGGCAGCTGTTGATGGCATTGAAACAGTAGAATTCCGCTCAAAAATGCAACTGAGACTAAAAACATGTTCAGTTGTAACGATATATAAGGATAATGGGGTTCCAAACTTTAGCAGCGTAGTTGGGTAAGATGCCGAGAAGGATCTTTAGACGATACATGCCCGATGAAAAAGTCATCCGCGGGCACAAGCATTTACAATGTTTTGGCACGTTATTGCATGATCCCAACATCTGGCATCTAAACCGCCGTTCCGTAGCCGGCGCCTTCTCCGTGGGGCTGTTTATGGCGTTTGTGCCTGTGCCCTTTCAAATGCTTCTCGCTGCCGGCACGGCCATTCCATTGAGAGTCAACCTGCCAATTTCCGTGGGATTAGTATGGATAACTAATCCATTAACGGTAGCGCCCATGTTCTACTATGCACACAAAGTCGGGGCCTGGCTTCTTCAGGCGCCCGCCAAGGCACTCGATTTTGAACTTTCCATTGATTGGTTGGGCTCAGGATTTCTGGCCGTTTGGCAGCCCTTGTTGCTCGGGTGCTTCGTCCTTGGTGTTGGCGGCGCCGCGATCGGTAATATCGTTGTTCGACTATTTTGGCGTATGCATATTATAAAGCATCTCAAGAACCGCCGCCTTCGTCGCCGCCAGCCTCAACGCTAAGGGCCAAGGTCAGAGCGATACTTACCTTAAGTGCCCGTCGGCTAACAATAACTGCCTATCCATCTGGGCCGCCAGGTTCTCGTCGTGGGTCACGATCACCAAACTTGTATGAAATTCGGCGTTAAGTTCTAACATTAATTCATGGACGTGTTGAGCGGTGTACTGGTCCAGGTTCCCGGTCGGCTCATCGGCCAAAACACACGCGGGTCGGGTTACAAGCGCGCGCGCGACGGCGGCGCGTTGACGTTCGCCGCCGGAGAGCTCCCCCGGTTTGTGCGCAAGCCGCTCACCTAGACCCACTCGGGTTAACATCGACGCAGCCTCTGCCTTTGCGGTCGCCGGTTTCGATCCGCCAATGAGTAGCGGCATGGCGACATTTTCCATCGCTGTGAATTCCGGCAACAGATGATGAAACTGATAAACGAAGCCCAAAGTCCGGTTTCTGAGCCGACCACGCTGGGTCGCGCTTGCACCCGCCACGTCCTTCCCAGCCAAATAAACGCTGCCTTTGGTAGGCGAGTCCAGTCCGCCAAGCAGATGTAGCAACGTGCTCTTCCCCGCCCCTGAGCGTCCGACAATCGCGACGCGTTCGCCTTTTGCGACGCTTAGCGTTATATCTTTCAGCACTTCGACCGTTAATCCACCTTCGGTAAAGGTCTTCGAAAGATTTTTGCAGCGAACAACGCTACTCATAGCGCAGCGCCTCGGCCGGTTGGGTGCGCGCCGCCCGCCAAGCGGGGTAAAGGGTAGCTAATAGCGTCACGATAAACGAAATCGTGGAGATTCTAACCACGTCTGGCCACCGTAAATCGGACGGTAAGTCACTGATGTAGTAAACATCCGCAGCAAGAAAGTCCACGCTCAACAGCCGCTCTAACGCAGGCACGATGGTCTCCACATTGACCGCTAAGGCAACACCCCCAACCGTCCCTATCATGGTTCCTATAATGCCGATTAAGCTGCCCTGAACGATAAAGACGGCCATAATACTTTGCGGGCTGGCGCCTAAGGTTCTAAGAATTGCGATATCGCTCTGTTTATCGGTTACCATCATTACGAGTGTGGAAACGATGTTGAACGCCGCCACGGCCACAATGAGCAGTAAGATTATAAACATCACCGTTTTTTCCGTCTGAACGGCTTTAAAAAAATTCACGTGCTGCCGGGTCCAATCGCTGACCTGGTAGCCAATGGGTAACTCTGTCCGTAATTGGCGTGTTAACGACGGGGCCCTGAACATGTCGTCTAACTTTAAACGCACACCGCTAACTTTTCCCTCCATTCGAAATAGCGTCGCTGCATCGTCGAGGTGAACGAGGGCTAAGGTGCTGTCGTAGATGTGGGTACCGGTTTCAAAAATCCCAGCCACGGTGAAGCGTTTTAAGCGTGGCAGAATTCCGGCGGCGGTAATATTGGCCTGCGGGATAATCAGTGTCACTTTATCTCCTACGTCGGCGCTCAAACTGCGCGCCAGTGAATGACCCAGAATAATCCCAAATTTCTTTGGGACTAGATTGGCCATTTTTCCATAGGTCATGTTTTCGTTGATATCCGAGACCTTGGGCTCCTCGCCGGGTAACACTCCTCGGATCATGGTGCCACTGACTTGAGAGGCAAAGTGGAACATGCCCTCGCCTTGGATGTAAGGCGCGACGCCGACGACACCCGGCGCGCTACTGAGCTGTTCAATCAGTTCACGCCACTCACTGAGCTCACCGTTAAAGCCCGAGACCGTCGCGTGGGACACAACACCCAACGTTCGTTCGCGAAGCTCCTTCTCGAATCCGTTCATAACGGATAACACCGTAATTAGTACGACAATACCCAACGCAATGCCCAGCATCGAGATCAGGGAGATAAATGATATGAAGTGATTACGTCGTTTTGCACGCGTATAACGCATGCCGATATAGACTTCTAGGGGTCGAAACATGACCACGCATTAAACCATAAATGGACAAAAAAGGGGGGTTTTTTCTTCGCTGTGAATCAAACCAATGCTGCCAA
>CALZJI010000192.1 GCA_945787615.1 uncultured Chromatiaceae bacterium
CTTAGGATAGCGATCTCTTTCGTCAGCCCTGTGAACTCGTTGCGACAGAACCGGAATTCGCCACCTACACCCTAAGCACTACCCTTGCCCTTCGGTGGCGATATATTTTTTCAACCGTTCCAGCCAATCGTTCAGCCCGTTATCATCGAGAAAAAAGTCGAACTGACCAAAGCCGCGTTGCAGGTTCATTAAGTCGATGAGGAAGTCGAAGACGGCATTGGTTGCGGACTCTTCTGCGACTAAGGCGGCGTTTTGGGCATCCAGCAGATCGAGTATGGAAACGGCTCCGCGCGAATAGGCTTCCGTGACAAGTTCGAGGTTTTTGCGCGCCGCCGTGGCGGCGTCTTTGGACAGTTGGATGGAGGGGTAAGAAGCTTCTATTGCGTGTAACGAGACTCTAATTCGTTGCTCGATACGCTCTCGCGTCGCGTCCCGTTGCGCCTGGCGTTGGTCAAGCTCTAATTGGCTGCCCGATACGCGCGCGCGCCGCGCGCCGCCCTCGAAAAGGGGCAGCGATGCGTTGATGCCGATCATCCAATCGGTATCGTCATCGGCAGGTAGCCCGGCAATGCGGTTCTCATCAAGCACATTAGTCACTTCACCCTGTAGTCTAACCGTGGGGGACCAATAGGCACGTCGGTTAGTCTTGAGTTCCCGCTGGGTCACGGCGACCAATGCCTCGAGACTTACCAGTTCCGGCGACGCCGCGATGCCCTCTCTGATGATAAATTCGCCCATGAGCTGGAAGGCACGGTCATTGTTGACATAGTCGAACAGCTCTTGCCGACTGACCAGGAGACTGGGATCCTCAAGTGTGGCGGGTCGGGCGATGAAAGACTCCTTGAGGGGGCGGTGAAGCAGGCGGTTTAGGGCATCCCGGGCTTGTTGAAGTTGCGCTTGCGCAACCAGCAATTCTTGTCGGGAGGTGGCTAATTCACTCTCCCATCGAAATACTTCGGCGGGATTCGCCACGCCGATACGCTGCCGGTCGCGGGCCAGTTCGAGATTAGTACGCGTGAGGTTCATGTTTTCCCGGCGGATGTGTACGAAAGTCTGCGCTTTGAGCACATTTAGAAACGCCAACGTGGCGTCCTGAATAATATCCAGTTCCAATTGTCGGTTCAGCGCTTCCCGGTTATTTTGCAGATAACGCTGGATTTCCACATTGGCGCGTACTCGATCGGAATAGAGCAATTGGCGCAGAGTGAGGGCCGCGGCGGTGGACCGTTCGGCGATTGCGCCGCTCCGCACGGCAGTGCCGTTGTTATTAAACTGGGCGTGGCTGAGATCTGCGTTGAGCCTTGGGAACAGTCCGGCGCGTGCTTCATCTATATCGGCCCGTCCCGCTTCAACGCCAAATGCGGATGCGCGTAGATCCAAATTGACGCTGACTGCTTCCAGCGCGACAGTCGACAAGGAGAGCGGTCGGCCTGTTGGTTCCGGTTCTTCGTTGAGCAATATTGCCTCATTGACGATGTCGAAGCGTGGGAAAATGCCGATAGCCCGCGCGGTGGCCATATTCAAGGTTAAACGCCGCTTGCTCTTAAAGGTGACCGGTTGGTCCTCCGCTGATTCACCGCGCAGCACGGCGTGCATGTTTAAGGCATTGCGTCGCGCCAGTCGCCGCCAGTCGGAGGAAGGCGCTTCCGCCATGAGTAGGCCTTGTTCAACCAGTTGGGAATCGAGCAGGCTGTAACTGGGTAAGCGTTTATCAATCAATGCAGTGATCAGGCGCTTCATGGCGTTTGCGTCAAGGCGGGCGAGGTCGGTCACGACAACCACGTCGGTATCCACCGGAAGTTTGGCTGCCAGGTCCTCGTTGCGGCGTCGCTGCAGGACAAAGCGCAGCTCGACACCGCCCGCCGCGGCCACTTCGCGCGCGCGACGTATCAATTCCGGCTGGGCATCATAGTGGGCTTTATCAACCAGTGCGACGACCGTTTCGAAATCAGCAACACTTTTTAGTTTTTTAAGGTCGCGCACAAAGTCAGCTTGTCCGCTCAGGTAATTGAGGTTCTTGACGCCGCTGCTGTTATTCTTTTTCGGCAGCCCTTGAAGATCCGCATCCATCACAAACGGCGCAAACGTTGGCTTTCGCAATGGCGTGCTGAGTGCTGCGACGGCGCTGGATACATACCCTAACGCCAACACCATGTCGACGTTGGGATTTTGCTGAAGTCGTTTGAGCGCCGCCGCGATTCTCTCGGCCGACCAGCCCCCATCGACGTAGTAGGTATCGGGAAACCGCACCTCCACCTCGCCCTTGGTTAGGGTAACGAGCTCGTCCTTAAAGAGTTCGGGTGACCAACTTGTGTGTTCGATGGGCCCGTCGACAACGATGCCCACATTCACTACTTGCGCTGCTTGGGTACCGGCGCTGGGCATGAGAAGTAGTAGCGTCAATGTGCTCCATACGAGAGATTGTTTCATTTCAGTTTCTCGCTTAATCCGTTCGTTTCTACGTTACAACTGTGTCAAGGTGACGGTTTTCCGAAAACGTGTCAACGCCGCGAGGAACAATGCGACACCAATTACGGCCGCGGCAAGTAAATCTGGCCATACCACATCTAAGCCGGCGCCGCGAAACAGGACGGCCTGTGCCATGCTTACGAAATGCGTGGAAGGTACCAACTGCATGATCGCTTGCAGTCCCTCGGGCATGCTCTCTAGTGGCGTATTGCCCCCGGATAACAGCAACATAATGACGAACACGAGCATGGTGAGTAAGCCAAACTGGGGCATGGAACGGGCAAGCGTGGCCATGAAAATGCCCAGGGAGGTAACAGAGAATAGATAAACACCCATGCCGACCAGATACAAAGGGATAGAACCAGCGATGGGTACGGCCAATGCGCCTTGGACGATGATATAAAGGGACAATGTCGCGGCAATAATGACTATCACACCATTGGCCCACACCTTGGCGAGCATGATTTCAACGGGTCTCAACGGCATGACCAGAAGGTGTTCGATGGTGCCGTGTTCGCGCTCGCGGATTAGGGCCGCACCGGTGAGCAGGATGGCCAATAGCGTGACGTTGTTGGTCAGCGACATCGCGCCTTGAAACCATGTCGGCTCCATATTGGGATTGTATCTGGCGCGAGTCACGATCTTCACGGGAGGTGCTGCTTCAGGCGCGTTCAAAAAGGCCGCAAGCTCCTGCGAAATAATACGTTGGATGTATCCCGCTCCGGTACCGGCCATACCCATGGCTGTGGCGTCAACATTGAGTTGGATGACGGATTGGCGTCCGGCCAGAACGTCCGCCTGAAAATCTGGGGGAATGTCGATGATGAACGTATAGTGCCCCGATTCCATGGCGGCATCGATCTTCGTGAAGTCCAATGGAACGGGCGTTTGGAAGTACGGCGGAAACAAGGCATCACCGATGCGCCTTGATAGCTGGGAGCGGTCCTCGTCGACCACAGCGACCGCCGCATTGACCACCCCGGTACTGGCGTTCTGGGCTTCCTCGAAGACAGAGAACGTAAACATATAGACAATAAGGAACACCATAACGGGGTCGTAGCGTAGGCTAAAGAGTTCTTTTATGCCCAGTTGGAAGACATTACTGAGGAATCGTGTCATGGCTAGCGTTCCTGTGTCTTCAGCAGGGCCAGCCCGAGTATCAAGTAGGCGAGAATTAAAAAGGAGAGCATCGAGAAGTCCATGATTAATTCCTCAAATCCTAGGGCTTTAGTGAAGGTACCGATACTGATGTGCTGGAAATAACTGCTAGGAAACACCTGACCGAACATCCTGGCGCCGTCGGTGAGGGAGGCCATGGGCGCAAACATGCCAGAAAAATTAATGGCGGGGACGGTGGTGATAATGGCAGTACCGAAGATGGCGGCGATCTGGGTCTTCATAAAGGAAGAAATCAACAAACCCAAGGCCGTTGTGGCAACGACATAGAGCAACGCGCCAAGCAGTAGGGCAGGAACACTGCCTTTGACCGGTACCTGAAACAGAAAGACGGCTAGCGCCAATGCAATGGTGAAATTAAGTAGGGCGATCAGCACATAGGGAAATTGCTTACCTAACAAGAATTCGAGACCGGTCACCGGCGTGGCGTAAAAGTTAGTAATTGAGCCCATTTCTTTTTCGCGAACAACGCCGGCCGCGGTCATCATGGCAGGTATCCACACCAACAACATCATGATGGAGCCGGGCACGATGGCGAACACGCTCTTAAAATCCTGGTTATAGCGGAAGCGAGCTTCAACGGTGGTTGGCAAGGGCTGCGCGGATTGGCCAACGTCGTTGCGGGCTAGCCGATCAATGTAGAACTGGTGCACGCCGAGGACGTATCCCCGCGCGGTTTCGGCGCGAAACGGCATTGTGCCGTCGAGCCAAACGGCCACTTCCGGTTGACGGCGCCGTTTTAGATCCCGGCCGAAATCCGGTGGGATTTCGATGGCAAAGGTGAGTTGGCCTTTGCGGAGTCGGTTCTCCATGTCGGCGTAATGACGCAGCGGCGGTCGTTGGTCAAAATAACGGGAGCCGGAAAAATTTTCCAGGTAGGCACGGCTTTCGGGTGTTTGGTCTCGATCGAGTACGGCGTAGGAGAGGTCTTCCACATCGAAGGTGATGCCGTAACCAAACGCAATTAAGAGTATGATCGGCCCGAGCAGTGCGAAAGCGAGGCGGATGGGGTCGCGCCTGATTTCCATGGATTCGCGGTGGGCATAGGCCCAGACGCGGCCTAGGTCGAAGTCCCGCCTTTGGGGTTTGCCTCGGATTGGTGCAGGCGCCGTGATGTTAGAGGTGCTCGTACTCCCCTCAACGGCGTCGGCCTTATCACGTTCGGCGTTTTCCAGGTAAGCGATGAAGGCTTCCTCCAGCGTCTCTGTACCCCGGTGGCGCACCAACTCCGCAGGGGCGCCCTGGGCCAAGACCTTACCGGCGTGCATGAGTGAGATACGGTCACAGCGTTCGGCCTCGTTCATGAAGTGAGTGGAGATGAAAATAGTGACTCCATCGTCACGGGAGAGCTGGGCCAGAAACTCCCAAAACTGATCGCGTGCAACCGGGTCAACCCCTGAGGTGGGTTCGTCCAGGATCAAGATCTTGGGTTTGTGTATGACCGCCACCGCTAGGGACAGTCGCTGCCGCAGGCCCAGTGGCAGCTTGTCCGCCAGTTCGTCGACCACGTGCGTGAGGCCGAAACGTTGAGTCATTTCTGACACCCGTCCGGAAATCTGATCCTTAGGCAGATGGAAGACCCGGGCATGGAGCGCCAGGTTCTGGCGTACCGTTAACTCGGTGTACAGTGAGAACGCCTGAGACATGTACCCGACTTGTTTTCGGGTTTCAATGTCTTTTACGTCCACGGGAGCGCCGAATAACCACGCCTCGCCCTCGCTGGTCGGCAGCAGCCCCGTGAGCATCTTCATGGTAGTGGTTTTGCCGCAGCCGTTTGAGCCCAGAAAGCCAAAGATCTCGCCACGCTCGATGCGGAAGCTCACCGAATCCACCGCGGTGAAATGGTCAAAACGTCGTGTGAGATTACGCGCCTCGATCTCCGTCGTACCGCCGTGGTTCGGCCGCGGTGGAATGGTCGGGACACGGTGATCCCGGCGTTTTGCTTCGGGGAGCAGAGCGATAAACGCGTTTTCCAGGGTTGGTTTCTCGGTCACGGTTTTCAATTCCTCCGGCGTGCCCGTGGCCAGTATCTTGCCTTCATCCATCGCCACCAACCAATCGAAACCGTCCGCTTCGTCCATGTAGGCGGTGGCCACGACCACGGACATACCGGTCCGACGGGCGCGTATGCGATGGATGAGCGTCCAGAACTGGCGCCGCGACAAGGGGTCAACGCCGGTGGTGGGTTCGTCCAGTATCAGCAGGTCAGGATCGTGAATAAGCGCACAGCATAGCCCCAATTTTTGCTTCATGCCGCCGGAAAGCTTACCGGCCGGGCGGTCAGCGAACGGGGTAAGTCCGGTGCTCTCGAGAAGCTCTTCGATACGCGCCGCTCGCTCGCGTTCGGAGTGGCCAAAAAGGCGACCAAAGAAGTCCACGTTCTCTAACACCGAGAGCGTCATATAGAGATTGCGACCGAGCCCCTGCGGCATGTAAGCGATCCGTGGGCAGATGGCGTCACGATGGCGTTTTAGCCCCATGTCGCCGTCGAGAACCTCAACCGTGCCGGCTTGTATTTTTCGCACCCCGGCCATCAGGGCCAGTAAACTGGACTTGCCGACCCCGTCCGGACCGATTAAACCCACCATGCGCCCCGCTGGAATGTTCAAATCAACATGATCGACCGCATACGTATCGCCATAACGGTGGGTAAGACCGGTGAGGCGCGCAACGCGTTGTTCAGTCATGGCGTAGGCGGTTGCCGCAGCGCTACCGGCCATGGCGCATTGGGGTCAAGGCGAATGTAAGCCACGCCTGGCACGCCGGTTTTCGCCACTTCAGCATGGGCCGCTAAGAACGTCGCATCGAGCTGAACCTTGATTCGAAACATAAGTTTCTCGCGTTCCGTGCGGGTTTCGACTTCCTTTGGTGTAAATTGGGCGCGGGGAGCAACGAACGAGACTTTGGCGGGAATTACCGTATCCGGTATGCCATCGAGTAAGACGCGAGAGTCCGCGCCGACTGCCAACCTCGCTGCCTGTTGCGTCGGGAGAAAGATCGTCATATACACATCCAACGGATCGAGAACCGAGAGCACCTTCCCGCCCGCGGGCAAGACCTCGCCGGGTTCGGCCAGGCGGTACAAGACGCGCCCGTTGATCGGGGCCTTTAGTATACTGTCGTCGATTTGGACCTTGAGCAGCTCGGTGTTAGCGATGGCCGCTTCGATGGCCGCCTCCGCGTTGGATAACTGGGCGCGCGCCGCCGCCAACGTCGCCTTGGCGGTTTGCACCGCGGTCTCGTCACGCTGTAATTGTTCAAGTGAAATGCTATCGTTCTCGTAAAGCCCCTCTGAGCGTTCCAAGTCTTTTCTCGCAAGGGAAAGCTCGCTCTTACGTTGTTCGATGACCGCGACGGCGAAATTACGTTCCTGCCGGGCACGTCGCACTTCGGCTTCCGCTCGGCGGAGCTGCGCGTCCAGCTCCTTGGTGTCGATGCGGACCAGGGACTGATTCAATTCGACGCGATTACCTTCTTTGACCATGACCCTTTCTATACGACCGCCAAACTTGGTCGTTATATCCACCTCCGTGGCTTCGATACGCCCATTTCCCGACGTGAAGCCCTGCGGCAACGCCGGCTCCTGATTGCGCTTCCACGTATAACCGGCAGCCCCAGCTACTATGGCCAACAGAACAGCTGTGGTTGTCCATTTCTTCGAACGTCTAGTTTTCATCGAGTGGCCTCGTTGCTGACTTCGGTCTTGCGCCACCAACACGCTTAGCGACGCAGGCGAGTTTTTTTCCGAATTTCTGACGCGATTGAGTCATGATATGTTGTTGTTCTTATCCTTTTCGCCGACTCCGTCACTACGTACTTTTTCCTATTGCGTCGGTCGGGTTTAGCCGTGGCTGCGCTATTAACGGATACTGCGCTACGTTTTACTGTACTCCTTCTGCCCGCGCATGGGTATCCCGCAATCAAACTGTCTTCGGTTTGTGGAACTTACAGTGACCTCGTCTACGCTCCGCGCCATGACGTTCTTATTTATACCCGTGGCGTTTGAGATTTAGGTGTCAATAGCACGCCCTCTTCATTCTATGGCTGCGTTGAAACTCCTCGCAATAGTCCGGCTATTACTCATCATTTCGCCTTGCCACGAAATGAATATGACGCACTCTTAACACCTAAATCTCAAACGCCACGGGTATATTTCTTAAA
>CALZJI010000193.1 GCA_945787615.1 uncultured Chromatiaceae bacterium
CAATCGCAAAATCCTCGAATTAGCCGGGCTAGTCCTGCGGTTTCGCTCAATCGGATTGTCCAAATCTGACCCAAATCTGGGCGCGAAAAATACGAAGTTATTTTTTCGCGAGCCCTTAGGGCTCGCGTCAAAATTAATTCACATTTTGGACGTCGATCCATCTCGCCTGGCTGCGTTGCCTACAGGGATGTAGGTAAGGAGCGAGAGCAGGACGCGGTAGCGTTGCAAAAACTTGACAGATATTTATATTCCGGCGTTATTACGCCTTGCCGGGCGAGCGCCTCAACGCCCAAAATGTGAATTAACTATGACGCGAGCCCTTATCGGACGTACGGAGCCGAGATGGGGAGGCGATGGTGGCGCGACTCTGGCGGGCTTCTCTTCGACCGTCCTGGAGTAGTCGGCGGGTTAGCTGTGGACAGGCCCCTGTGGCGGTGGCTCCAGTGTTACGTTTGATATGCGCGAAGCTGTTCATTTAGCCAATGCGCTCCTTCCTTGCAGGGTCGCCTCGCGCGCTCCACACGCATTCAACTATTTTCGTTTAGGCGGTATTCTATGTACGCCTCGTCTCGTAGCCGACGGAGCCACGTTTCGGTCTCTTCTTCAATCATGCGATTACGTATTGCTTGTTGTGCTTGTAATCGCTTGAGCTCTTGCGTATTGTCGTAATCTCTACGTTCTATAACTTGAACGATATGCCAGCCAAAGCTACTTTGAAACGGGTCACTTATTTCGCCGGTTTTTAGCGCCTTCATCGCGGCTTCAAAGCGAGGAACGGTATCACCTTTTTTAAGCCATCCGATTTCGCCGCCTTTGATGGCCGTGCCTTTGTCGTCGGAATACTCCTTAGCTAGCGTCGCAAAGTCCTCACCCTGTTCGATGCGGGTCTTAAGGCTGATCAGTTGCTTGACCGCTTCGTCCTCGCTAACGAGTTCATTTGACCGAAGAAGAATATGACGGGCGCGGGTCTGACTCGAAAGATGGCGTTCTTCGCCGCGTAATTCCAAAAGTTTAACCAAGTGGAAGCCGTTGGGGCCTCGAATTACTTCACTCACATCGTTGACGGTCATACGGGGAATGATATTAGCGAACAAGGTTGGTAATTCGCCTGTCTTACGCCAGCCTAAGTCTCCGCCATCGAGCGCTTGTTGACCGTCGGAATATGAAATCGCCAGTTCGCTAAATTCGGCGCCATCAGCCAATTCGCTGGCAATGTCGCCTATCTTTTCTCGTGCGTTTTGCACTTGAGTTGGGCTAGCTGCTTCTGGCAGTGCAACCAGAATGTGGGCCAACCGGTACTCCAAGTCGCTGCCTGTTTCTTGTGCTTGACTGAGAATGAACTGAGTAATGTCTTGTTCCGTGACTACGATACGCTGATGTATTTGCCTTTCGTGGAGGCGGCGTATAATCATTTCGTTTCGGATGTCTTCACGAAAGGATGCGAAGTTAAAACCATCTTGCTCTAATACGCCGCGAAACTCACTCAAGGATAAGTCGTTATCCTTTGCAATACGACGGATCGCTCGGTTTAGGGTGTCGTCATCTATCCGGATACCTGTGCTCTCGGCTAACTGCAATTGCAGTCGGTCGACCACGACTCGTTCGAGCACCTGATCGGTAAGGACCTGCTTTGGTGGAAGGGGCATTCCCCGTTGGCGAATTTGCTGGGTAACGGTATCAATCTTGGCAGCAAGCTCCGTTTGCGTTACGACATCATTATTTACCACGGCTACAATACGGTTTAAACTTACGGCCTCCCCTTCTGCTGCAGTAACGAGTGGTATGCAAGACAAAGCGCAGGCGATTATGATGGAACAATAACGATTGGTTACTATATTTAACATTTAGCTCGCGGTTTACTGAGGTTGGGATGAGCTGGCGCGACCCTCGAAGCCAGGAATACCTTGTGCCATCACCTGTTCGATGGGATTGCCGAGGTTAGTAAGACCTTTGAACTCTAATTGTATCATAAAGCTTTCTTTTATTTTGTCTGCCTCGGTATTGTTCGTGTCGAGGTAGCGCCGGTTCAGAAGGCGTAACGCCCAGCAGCAGCTGTTATATTCCAGACCCACTAAGGTCTCCAGTGATTGATCCTTGCGATGGGCAAACAGGCGCCGCCCGATAATATGCCAGTTCCTCGAAATGGGCCAAATCAATGAAAAGTCCGTTTGTTCGGTGAGAGAGGCTCGGGTCCAGCGATAGGAGGCGTTAAAAATACGCATAGCGCTACTTTTATATTGGAAGGTCACGGAACCTTGGTCGATTTCGTCGGTGGCGTGATTCCAGATGGCATCGCCGCGTGTCGTCCAATTATCCGTTATTGTCGTGCTAAATTCGCCAACGATGTCTGATTGGGAGCTCGTATCCACTTCGCTGCCGGAAAGGGTGACGCGTCGGTCTCGCATGTAGAATATTTGGCCAATGCTTGCTCTCAACCGCTCAATCCCTGTGTCTTGGTCGATAAAACGCGTGGTTAAGGCAACGCTGAGCTGATCCGTATCGCCCACTCGGTCGGCGCCGTTGAATCGATTGATACGGAATAACTGGGCAAAACTAAATGTTGTGTCTCCGCTATCGAAGACGGGGATATCTGACTGGTCTTCAAAGGGTGCGTTGACATAAAACAGACGGGGCTCAAGCGTTTGTAGCATGGGTTTTTCGCCCCAACGTGAACTCCTCTCGAGGAATATCCCCGTATCCACAGACGTGATGGGCACTGTACGCGAGATGTCGCGTTCAGCGTCGCTATTAGCTTCAGGCGGGTCTAGGGCATAGAGTGTATAACGCAGCGTCACTTTCGGTGAGAAAAAGAATGCCTGTCGTAAATAGGGTAAGCTTAGTTGCGGTGTGAGATCGATTCGGTTTGCGTTTAAACGATCCGTCTGATCGAAGCGAACCAATTCGCCGTTAAGCTCAAAGAGCAGCGCATCGTCCATCAGTGGAATTGAGGAACCGTAAAGGATTTGTGGCAAACGACGGTAGGGTCTCTCGCTAGGTGAGATATTTTTATCAACGGTTTGGTAGCTCTGTAGGCGCAATTGGGCTGCTGTGCGCTCACCGCCATAGGATAGGTCGAAGCGTTGCTCCAGGTGGGAGGTGACAGAAGCGCTCAGGCTATTGCCAAAATCGGCGAGATAGTCTTTATCCGAGACGTGTTTTGTATCTAACTCTGTCCGCCACTTTTCGCGGGGTGTGCCGCTGTGAACGAATCCATAAAAACTTCGGTCATCACCGTAGACGCTATCGTTTGGTAATATAGAGGCGTATATTTTACCGCCGGAATTCTCCAAGAGGTAACGAAATTCGCCATTAAACTGAACTCCGCGTCGGGTCATGCTATGAGGTGTAATCGTCGCGTCGTAGTTTGGCGCGAGATTGAAATAATAGGGGGCTGCGATTTCTGTTCCGGAGGTGCTCGACCTGCCAAAGCTGGGTACAAGAAGCCCCGTCTTTCGTTTGTCGTTTAGCGGAAACGAGATGTATGGAGAGAATAGAATGGGTACGCCGTGGAACGTGACATATATGGGTGCCGCTGTGCCAAAACCCGATTCGCGGTTTAGTCGGACAGAGGCCGCGTGGATGTACCAGTCGTTATCACCTTCGTTGCAGGTGGTCAAGGTCGCGTTTTTAAGTTGTGCGTAATTGGGGCCGCTAATTATGACGGATTGAGCCGTGCCGCGGGCGTGTTTTTCGTGTAATCGATACTGGGCATTGTCCACATAACCGGTCTGGGTGGATAGGTTAAACTGTCCGGAGTCGCCGGAGGTGCTGAGGTTTAAGTCGCCAAGGCGAACGTTACCTTGGGCGTCCACGAGGTCCGTGGATTGATCATAAGTAGCACGGTCTGCTTCGATCCATTGGGTTCCGCGCCACAATTTAACGTCGCCCGTGAGGGTATGACGAACACTGGGTACGGATTGGCTATGGTCTGCAAGAATGCGGGTTGGAGCCAGCTCACTCGCGAGGGAGCGGTCCAAGTAGGTCGGTAAAGACGGCTCGTAATGGCCACACATCTCCCACGGTGCCGGCTCTTGCTCGGCTAGAACGGGTGTAGTGGTCATCGCCGCGATAAACGTCACAATGAAAAAGAGTCTGGCAAGGCGTGCTGTGGGACCCACGACTAATGAACTATAATTTCTTAACTGGCGAGAGCAAGTGGCAATATGGGTTGTTAGTCAAATTCCTAGTCGCATACGCAAATGAAAGCAGGCGGCGAATGTCATAAGGTTTTAGTATACCGCGTAATCGCGTAATTTATTAACTAGCCGGCCGAATTGCTGGGGATAGAACGTGGATGGAAGGGATCGATAAACGGCACCAGGAACTGAAAAAGTGGTTAAGCGTGGAGCTTGGTTTACCTCGTTACACCATTGCGCCGGCATCCAGCGATGCCAGCTTTAGGCAGTATTTCCGAGTCACTTATGGGGATGAAAGCCTAATCGTTATGGACGCACCACCGGAGAAAGAGAGCTGTGAGTCGTTCATCGTCGTCGCCAAGGCCTTCGCGAAAATTGGACTTAACGTGCCACGTATTCTAGAGCATGACCTGGACCGTGGTTATTTGCTGTTAACGGACTTAGGCGAACGGCAATATCTCGCTGAGCTCAATGTCGACTCTGTAGAGGGATTGTACGGCGATGCGCTCGATGCACTTTACGCCCTGCAAATTGGAAGCCGAGGGGGAGAGGATGTTTTGCCGACCTACGATTCGTCACTGTTGAGACGCGAGATGGACCTCTTCACCGAGTGGTTTTTAGGTCAATATTTAAAGGTGAATCTCGGTGACGAAGACTGGGCTATCTTACACGAGACATTTGAAGGCCTTATACACGCCGCGCAAGAACAGCCGTTAGTATGGGTTCATCGGGATTATCATTCGCGAAACTTGATGGTTTGCGCAGGATCCAACCCGGGAATCTTGGATTTTCAAGACGCCGTTGTAGGGCCTGTGACGTATGATTTGGTCTCCTTGCTGCGCGATTGCTACGTCAGTTGGTCACGTGAGAGCGTCGAGCAGTGGGTAACCGAATATTATTACCGACTGGTGCCTGCGCTGCCACTCGAGGGCGTGAACAGTTCCGAGTTCTTGCGCTGGTTTGACTTAATGGGTGCACAGAGACACCTTAAAGCCATCGGGATTTTCGCAAGACTTAATATTCGTGATGGAAAGCCTGGGTACTTACGCGACATTCCACGGACCATGGGTTATGTGTCGGATGTTTGTGGTCGGTATCCGGAGATGGCTAAGTTAAAAGGCGTTCTTGAGCGTAAAATTTTGCCCGCGTTGTCGAATAAGTTTAAGGCTGGTGCCAATATTAATTCACATTTGTGACCGCTTTTTGTTCGTCCATGAACTCTCGGTATAGGTACATCCCTATACCAATTGAGTCACCGTCAACGGATAGGCCGACTATGCCACACATTGGTGTGTTACTTGCTTAACTTCGCTTGGCGTGCCGCTTGTTCTGCCGCGGGCTCGAGGCCCATGGCACGCAGATAGGCGGTGGCGCTGTATTTGATTTCATAGGGGCGCGCCGCTTGTTGGAGTATGTCCTTAGATAATGGTCGATCAAGTGTGTCAGTCATGGCGCGGGCGAGTTCCTCTACATTGCCGACGGGAACCAGCGGCCCGTAGCGCCCGTCTTGGAGGATTTCCCGAGGGCCACTGGGGCAGTCGGTAGAGACGACCGGTGTGCCCACGGCCAGAGCCTCAATAATGACAAAGCCCAGACCTTCCCAGCGGGACGTGAATACGAACAGGGCGGCATGAGCCATGTAACTATAGGGATCTGGCTTGAATCCGGCCAAGTCGACGTCCGCGGCGACGCCCAATTCTTTCGCTAGTGTTGTCAGATTATCGTGTTGTTTGCCTTTACCAAG
>CALZJI010000194.1 GCA_945787615.1 uncultured Chromatiaceae bacterium
CTTGCTTCGTACTCGGAGAACTAACAAAAGACCGCTTCGCCGCGCACCCCAGCGATAGCCTCTGATTTTTTATGATGATTAATTCTTGCTTGTATCGACGATCTTTTCCTGTTTAATCCACGACATCATATCCCGTAGCTTGGCCCCCACTTCTTCGATCTGATGTTCTCTTGCTATACGTCGCTTGGCCTTTAACGTTGGGCCGCCAGCTTGGTTTTCGAGAATAAACTCACGCGCAAACTCGCCCTTCTGAATCTCCGCGAGTATCCGCCCCATCTCTTTCTTGGTCTCTTCCGTGATTATGCGAGGCCCCCGCGTTAAATCACCGTACTCGGCGGTGTTGGAAATTGAGTAACGCATATTGGCGATCCCGCCCTCGTACATAAGGTCGACGATCAGCTTGAGTTCATGTAAACACTCAAAATACGCCATTTCCGGTGCATAACCCGCTTCGACCAATGTTTCAAAACCCGCTTGCACCAAAGCCGTCGCTCCACCACAAAGAACGGCCTGCTCGCCGAACAGATCGGTTTCCGTTTCTTCGCGGAAGTTGGTTTCAATAACGCCCGCGCGACCACCGCCATTAGCCGAGGCATATGAGAGTGCGATATCCTTTGCTCGGCCCGAAGAATCTTGATAAACGGCGATCAAGCTTGGCACACCTGCGCCCTTCGTGTACGTCGAGCGAACCAAGTGGCCAGGTCCCTTGGGCGCAATCATGATGACATCGAGATCCGCACGAGGCTCAATGGCGCCAAAGTGGATATTGAAACCGTGGGCGAAAGCCAAGGCAGCGCCTTTTTTGATATTCGGCACTATCTCTTCCCGGTAGACTTTGGCTTGATGCTCATCCGGCACGAGCATCATCACAACATCGGCTCCTTGAACGGCTTCCGAAACGGATTTTACGACCAACCCGGCATCCCGCGCTTTGGCGGCAGATGCTGAACTCGGTCGCAATCCTACCACGACATCAACGCCGGATTCTTTGAGGTTGTTGGCGTGGGCGTGTCCTTGAGAACCGTAACCCACAATCGTTACCGTGCATTTTTGGATAATAGATAAATCGGCGTCTTTATCGTAGTAGATATTCATTTCTTAATTTCCTCTTTACCGATGGTATGCTTCTTTAAAACTCTTTCGATTTTGTTGAAGGGAAGCGGCCAATTACAATCGCAAGCTCTTCTCGCCTCGTGAGATGCCTGAGACGCCCGAACGAACCGTTTCGAGAATTGTCGTTCCCGCCAAGGCTTCGATAAACGCATCCAATTTGTCGCCAGCTCCCGTCAATTCTATGGTGTAAGTATGCGGCGTAACGTCGACAATACGGCCACGGAAGATATCCGCCAACCGTTTTAATTCGTGGCGGTGTTCCCCTACGGCATGGACCTTCACCAGCATCATCTCCCGCTCAATGTGGGGGCCCTCTGTTAAATCAAGTAGCTTCACTACGTCAACCAACTTGTTTAGTTGCTTGGTGATCTGTTCAAGGATTTCATCTGAACCACGAGTGACCAATGTCATGCGCGACAATGAGGCATCTTCGGTGGGCGCCACCGTCAGAGACTCGATGTTGTAGCCACGCGCCGAGAACAGACCCGCCACGCGGGATAGCGCTCCGGCTTCGTTTTCCATCAAAATTGAAATAATATGCCGCATATCGTCACACAAGAATCATTTCGTTGAGACCCGCGCCGGCGGGAATCATGGGGTAGACGTTTTCGGTTTGATCCGTTATAAAGTTCATAAAGACTAAACGGTTCTTCATGCCCAGCGCCTCTTTGAACGCCGGCTCCACGTCCTCGGGGCGTTCAATGTTCATCCCCACGTGTCCATAGGCTTCCGCGAGTTTAACGAAATCCGGAAGCGCATCCATATAAGACATGGAATAGCGGCCGTCGTAGAAAAATTGCTGCCATTGCCTCACCATTCCCAAATAACGATTGTTAAGATTAACAATCTTAATCGGCAGCCCATACTGCAAACACGTCGATAATTCCTGAATACACATCTGGACGCTTCCTTCGCCAGTAACACAGGCTACTGTCGCCTCGGGGTGGGCGAACTGGACCCCCATCGCCGCGGGCAATCCAAAACCCATCGTGCCTAGCCCGCCGGAATTTATCCAGCGCCGGGGCTTATCGAACTTATAGTACTGCGCCGCCCACATCTGATGCTGCCCGACATCCGAGGTTACGTAAGCATCTCCATTCGTTGCTTCATATAGCTTCGCGATAACCATCTGCGGCTTAATTAACTCGCCGCTGTCGTCGTACTTCAGACAGTCGGTCTCCCGCCACTCCTCGATTTGCTTCCACCAATCGGCCAATGCTTCTCGGTCTGGTTGCTGTTCCAGCTCCGCTAACACCCGAATCATGTCCTCCAACACATTTTTCACGCAGCCAACGATGGGCACATCCACTTTGATGTTCTTGGAGATCGATGCAGGGTCGATATCTACATGAACGATCTTCGCGGTCGGACAAAATTTCTCGATATTGCCGGTTACCCGATCGTCAAAACGCGCGCCGATGGCAATCAACACGTCGCAGTGATGCATGGCCATGTTCGCCTCATAGGTACCGTGCATACCGAGCATGCCAACAAACTGCTTATCCGTTGCCGGGTATGCCCCAAGCCCCATGAGCGTGTTGGTAATGGGATAACCCAATCGTCGTGTCAACTCCGTAAGCTCCGTTGACCCGTCTCCCAATATGACGCCACCACCCGTATAGATCATGGGCCGCTTTGCGGAGAGCATCAGCTTGACCGCACGTTTAACCTGACCTACATGCCCTCTGACAACGGGGTTGTAAGAACGCATCTCGACCTTTTCCGGATAATGAAACTCCGCTTTGTGCTGAGTAACGTCCTTGGGGATATCAACGACCACCGGACCCGGGCGCCCGGTAGTGGCCACGTAGAAGGCCTTCTTGAGGGTGAGCGCCAAGTCCTTAACATCTTTGACTAAGAAATTATGCTTGACACACGGGCGGGTAATGCCCACTGAGTCCACTTCTTGAAAAGCGTCATTGCCGATAAGCGGCGTCGGAACCTGCCCCGTGATGACAACCATCGGGATAGAGTCCATGTAGGCCGTTGCGATGCCGGTCACGGCGTTGGTTGCGCCCGGTCCCGAGGTGACGAGCACCACACCGGGCTTATCTGTCGAGCGCGCGTAACCATCAGCGGCGTGGGTCGCACCCTGTTCGTGACGGACGAGAATATGGTTAAGGCCTTTTTGGTTATACAGCGCGTCGTAAATATGTAACACCGCGCCGCCAGGGTACCCGAACACGAACTCGACCCCTTCTTTCTTCAAACATTCAACAAGGATATCGGCACCGGTTAGTTCCACGTCGTAACCTCTGAATAGAAAACAGCAGCACCCGCTGCTGGAAAAATTCTGACCAACAGGACCTTTAGAAAGCTAATTTGAAAGCGCCACAAGGTCAAGATATTATGTAAAACAACGCATTACCGTTTTTTTTTTGCAGGTTTATGCGATATTCCTCGAATGCGACCTCTAATAAAAACCAGTCATTACGTCCGATCGATGGCACCGTGCGATGCGCCCGAACTGAATTCGTTCACTCACGGAGCTAACCGTCAGTTTCTCACAGGATCCACGCGATCTTCGAACATCCCTGTGAGAAACGCGGACTCGGACGCAGAACCAGTTGCCGTACCCGTTGATCGGGAACGAATGGAACCGACGAAACCACGCCTTGATGTTGTCGGCGCGAACGGTTCCAATCGAATAAACAGCTTATTTTATTGCGCAGTTAACAGCCGCCTCCCAAAAACAGTCTATTTTATTGTAAATTTAGTCTGAGAGCTATAAGTTACAGGCGAAACGTCACTTTTCACCTACGGTCGCGAGCACAATGCCTTACCTTAAAATTCAAACGAATCTCAATATTGACAGCAGCGAAGCTACGGCGCTGGCCCAAAAAGCCTCAAAGACAGTATCAGAATTGTTAGGAAAAGCCGAGCGCTACGTCATGGTGGCACTGGAAGACGGCACTTCCATGGTATTTGCAGGCTCCAACGCGCCACTCGCCTATTTGGAGTTAAAAAGTATTGGACTGCCTCCAGAGCGGACCAAATCCTTTTCGCAAGCGCTTTGCAGTTTCATACAGAATGAATTGTCTATCCCTCCGGAGCGGATCTACATCGAATTCGACGATGCTCCGCGAAATATGTGGGGATGGAACGGCGACACCTTTGAACGTTAGCCCGGATCTCTCACCTGTACGGGGTGTGATCGCGTCGATATTATGATAAATGTAGGCTAGGCGCGCCGCCATCGTCATATTGGTAATCACTGCGAAACCAATGATTAGAGCGTCTCATTAAGAAACTCTAAGCTTCGCTGCCATGCACGTTCCGCTACCTCATCGTCATAGGCGGACAGGCTCGGGTCAACGAAACCCGGCGCGGCATCGACATTCATGAGCACAATCGCGTTTCTCATTCGCCGCATGAGATTGGTGAACGCATCAACCTTGCTCGGGCTCACCCACTCGTCTTTTGTGGAGAAAACACCCAGGACTGCGCCTTCGATATCATCGAGCAGGGTCGTATCCATGGTCACCGGTCCGTAAAATATGACAGTGGAAGCCACTGAAGCCGGTTCCAGAAGCGCCGCGCGTAGAGCCATACCGCCACCGAAGCCCCATCCTAATACCGCCGGTTTGAGTAACGTTTTATTTTTTATGAAGTTTACCGCCGCTTTTAGGTTGACATCGGACCACTCCGGATCGATTTGACCCATAATCAGCGAGGCATGCTTATAATTTCTTTTCTTTGCTGAACGACCATCATAAAGGTCGATGGCCAGGGCTAAGAAACCATGTTCAGCAAGGCGATCCGTCCAATCCAAGGTGTGCTGGTCCAGCCCCCAGCGGTCGTGGACCAGAATGACGCTTTTTGTCGCATTCTCCGGCCCTACCAAATACGCATTGAGATAGGTTCCAATTGCCGTCTTAATCTCGATGACTGCACCGGCGCGATCCGCTGCCAATACCGGCGCGGCATAGACCGAAACACAGAAAACACTCATCAAAATATAGCCAACCAAACGACGCGCCAACTTGAGTCCCCCTCTGAAAATGTGCCCCTCACCTTACCACGGCTTGTTTGACGCCAACAACCTTTACAGATGCAACGGGAAGCCGTCTCACGATTCTGAGAACCAACGCAATTCCGAGAAGCGATGCTGCTGCCGTTAAATCAATCAAGGAGCCAATAAATTGGGAAAAGTTCGACAAGCGCCTGGAAACTCTGCCCCTTCCAACACCCAACATCGTCCGCACCGCCTGCAACGCTTGCGGCGTAGGAAGCTTGTGGGTCAAAGCTGTAGTTGGTCGTTCTGGTCCCCGAAGAACCGTATGACCAAATTGATCACGTACGGACTTTGGGGATTGCGGAGTAATCGGGTATCCCTACAACGACCGTCCTTCTACCCCACTAACTAGCGGGGATTAGTGGGGACAAAAACTAAAATAATCCGGTTCGCTACGTCGGCTCTCAACACTCCTCTACCCCCCTTGCGCCATTCTAACGCTAACCCTGCGCCGTCTTACGAAACCTAAGCCAGATAGCGCTAGGCCGAAACCTATCAATGACAGGGTGGTGGGTTCGGGAACCGGTTGTTGCACTACTACTTCTTCAAGCCTCGCGAATAAGGTTGCGGTGTTGTTTTGACCTTCTTCGGTGATGAATCCGTCAGTAATTGTTGTTCCACCGTCTTCGCTGAACCCTTCGATGGCGAGAATGAACTCCATGCCCATTATTGAGATGGTGTTTGTCGATGAGGCGTCAGGGATTGTGACTAGATCCGGGCACACAGTCGCACCGGATGGATCGCAGGGGAGGCTATTGGGTGTCTCGTCATGGTTGAAAAAGAACATAAAATTCTCGCTGGTCCCTTCATCAGGGATGTCCAGCGTTACGTCCAAATTTGCGCCGCTTATGGAAGGCAAAAAAATCGAAAAGTTAACGTGAGTGAAATCGCCAAGTGGAAATAGCGGCCCATCGAGAGGCGCATCGACGTTAACACCGTCAAAGATATAACCGCTTGGGGGAGTTGTCGCACCTGCAGGGAACGGATTTCCCCACGCGATTTCGTTAGTGTTAAGACCGCTAACGTTGGCTACGGGGGGAGGTGAATTGCCCTCCTCGATTAAATTCCAAATACCGGACGTCAACATAGGGATCGCTTGGGCATTGCTGGCGCAAAGTATCGCGAACAAAATAGGTAATCCTTTAAAATGTCGCGGAATCATGCTTCCCTCCTTGGCTTAAAAAATTTACCTATACGTTAGGTCAAATTTACGTAAGACCTGAAGATGATCGTAAGCCTATTAGGGATAATACTTAACTTCTCCCTCAAGTGGACTATATGCCAGAAGCCGATCGTCGGTCAAGTCGGAGTAACAGTGGATCTAAGAAACGCCTGGAAGAGAATAGATCGGTGAGTTTTAGTATAAATTAACGGCGCAATGAGGCAAAAAGTACGGCTAGGCAGACCGAGGCCGCAGGCCAAGCTTGCCCAGCATAGCGAAACTGATTTCAGTAAACACCCGCTTCCCAGAAGGGTTGGTCGTTCACCGGGGAACGCGGGGGAGGGTGGGCGAAAGACTTTAGTGATCGAGCATCTTTATAAAAAGGGAATACCTGGGTCGACAATGGACGTTTTAAGTGTTTTAGCCACGTTCCGCACGCTCGCTGAAACCCAATCAATTGGCGAGCAACCCCGCTTGTATTGATCGCACCACCTAAAACTTTCAGTGCAGTGATGTGGTACTATCGTGAACCACGAACAGTTAGCTTTTTTCGCTATAACTAAAAAACTAAAATTTAAAAAAAATCATAAGGCGGCGCCATAACAAGTAGGTTTGCCCGCGACATCATAGGCCAGCACCATCGCGAGAGTTCTTACTCATCGCGATCGTACTCGCCCCACGTCGCGAACAACGTCGCCTAGGCAATGCGCACGCAGACAAATTGCATGAAACTGTTTGTCCAAATTCCCTGCCACAATGAGGAAACCACGCTCTCGCAGACCGTGCGAGACATCCCCCGTTGTATCAAGGGCATCGATGTCGTACAGATCCTTGTGGTTGACGATGGCAGCACAGACGCAACCGTTGAGGTTGCAAAAAACGCCGGTGTTGACCATATCGTAGAAAGCAAATGTAACCAGGGCCTGGCCAAGGCATTTCAAGCGGGTATGGACGCCTGTTTGCGGTTGGGGGCGGATATCATCGTCAATACCGATGGCGATAATCAGTACCGAGGCCGAGATATACCTAAACTTATCGCGCCGATCCTGGCTGGCGCCGCTGACATCGTTATTGGTGGCCGACAAACCGACGATATCCCGCATTTCAGCCCGATGAAGAAAAAGCTTCAGAGACTCGGTAGCTGGGTGGTGCGCAGACTCTCCAATGTTGAAGTTCCCGACGCCGTAAGCGGCTTCCGCGCGTTCAGTCGCGAGGCCGCGATGCAGTTGAACATCCTGTCGCCCTTCTCCTATACGATAGAGAGTATTATTCAAGCGGGGAAAAAAAAACTAGCTGTCACCAATGTCGCCATTGGCACCAATCCGAAAACGCGCGAATCCCGGCTGTTTAAATCCATTCCACGATTCCTCGAGCGTTCTGCAACCACCATGGTCCGCATTTACTCAATGTATCATCCGCTGCGGTTCTTCTCCTATCTCGGAATCGTTAGTATTCTGTGCGGGCTTATTCCGTCCACCCGGTTCTTGTTCTTTTATTTTTCCGGCGAAGGTGCGGGTCACGTTCAATCCCTCATATTAGCGGCAATTTTGTTTATCATCGGATTTCAGTTCCTGCTCATGGGGCTGGTTGCAGATCTGATCTCTTTTAATCGAAAACTAAGCGAGGAAATCCTCGTTCGTGTACGTAAAATGGAACTAGGCCACGAAGAAAAAACGGGTAGCGAATGAAAATAGCGCTTATCGGGCCAACCTATCCGTTTCGTGGCGGCATATCCCATTACACTACATTGCTGTACCGCCATCTTCGCCAGCGGCACACCGTGCAGTTTTTCACATTTACCCGACAGTATCCGAAATGGCTTTTTCCAGGCAAGAGTGACCGAGATCCAAGCCACGCGCCCCTACGCGAACATCACGTCCGCCCAATACTCGATTCGTTGAATCCGTTCAGCTGGATTAAAGTCGCGAGAGAAATCTCGAGGTCCAACCCCGATCTGGTTATCATCCCATGGTGGGTTACTTTCTGGACACCGCAGTTTTGGACAATTGCTACGTTGATTAAACGGTTGAGCACACCAAAAGTCTTGTTTCTATGTCATAACGTGCTGGAACATGACTCGAACCGACTCACGAAGCTTCTGACCGCAATAGTCTTGCGAAAGGGCAACTACTTCATTGTTCATTCCAATGAAGACGCGGCGAATCTCCGCAACTTGATTCCAGACGCGACGTTGCGAATAAGTTTTCACCCGACCTATGACGTCTTCAATCAAGGAACCGTTGATCAGGACACACTACGCAAACGGTTAGGCGTCAAAGGCAAAGTGCTTCTATTTTTCGGATTTGTGCGGCGTTACAAAGGCCTGACGTATTTGATTGAAGCACTGCCCGATATCCTCACTCGGTTCGAAGTGACTGTTCTTGTGGTTGGCGAATTTTGGAAGGACAAGCAGGAGTACATACGGCGCATTGATGAACTCGACCTTAAAGATAACATTATCATTATCGACGAATACGTACCCAATGAAGAGATCCGCACGTATTTTTCATTGGCGGATCTTGTTGTCCAACCGTACCTTTCCGCAACGGGAAGTGGTGTAATTCAAACCGCATTTGGTTTTAACAAACCCGTAATCGCAACAACGGTAGGTTCATTGCCGGAAGTCGTGAGCGACGGTAAAACAGGCTACCTTATCCCACCCGCTTCGGCAGCGGCACTATCACGAACCGTTGTAAAGTTCTTTAACGAGGGAAAAGAACAACAATTTTCGGAGAATATAAAAAAAGAACGTTACAAGTTCTCGTGGGAAACCATGATAGACGTCATTGAAGACCTCGCGTTAGGCATTAAGACAAAATAGGTTTTGAGTGCTAAAGAATTCAACAATTCTTGTAACGGGTTGTTCCGGTTTTATCGGCAAACATCTGCTGAACGAATTGCTCACGAAAGGCGCCACAGTAATCTGCGTAGCTAGAAATCAAGCCAATTTAACCTATACACATCCGCTGAGTGACCGAATCGAAATAATTGACGGTGAGTTGCAGATGAGCGCGACCCTGGAACGGTTGCCGACAGCTGTCGATGCCGTCATTCATCTCGCCGCCGCACTCGGCCATTGGGGCGCCGATAAAACGGCAATGACTCAGAGCAATGTCGATATTACTGGGCGGCTGTTAGACTGGTTTTCCACTACCCGTGGCCGCCATTTCATTTTGGCCAGCACACCCGGGGTGCAGGGGTTTGGTCATAAAGCCGCTAAAGAGAGCGAACCCTACGCCCCCAGGGGTATCTATGAACAAAGCAAAGTCCTAGCGGAGAAAAAAGTTCGTGCGCATCGCTTTAAGGCTGGACAGCATTGGACCATAGTCAGGCCAGACTTGGTCTATGGACCGGGTGATACCCGACGCGTAAAACTCTATAGAAAAATCAAAAACCGGCAATGGATAAGAATCGGTAGTGGAACATCCGCGCTGCGACCTACCTACGTAGAGGACGCCTGCGAAGCCCTGGCGTTGTGTGCGTTAGATGAACGGGCATACGGCCAAACGTTCAACATTGCCGGCCCCGAATTAGTCACAGCGGACGAATTCGTTGACACCATCGCCAAAGTGCTGGGTGTACAGTGCCCACCGCTTCGGCTACCCGCCTCGGTATTCATGGCCGTGGCGGAAATATTTGAATGGATTGCCCGCCGCTCAGCCAAACAACCGCTTTTCACGAAGAGCCAGGTCGAGTTCCTGAGCGAGGACCACGCAACAGACATTAGCAAAATAAACGAAACCCTGGGTTTTGTGCCCCGAACAACATTCATCGACGGCATGCGCGCGACGTTACGCTGGGCATTAGACGAGAAGTTGTTATGAAAAATATCGCTTCGGCGAAAACATAGGGCGTATGGGCCGAGGAATTGTATATGGGCTTTTAACCCGCACACTGTTCATTGTTGGCGCGTATGTTATTCACGTTTACGCCGGTCGAGTCCTCAAACCGGAATTATACGGCACCTTCGGCGTTATTCTTGCTATTCTGGCCATTTCATCCATTTTCTATAGCAACGGCGTTCGGGAAGCCATTGCCAAGAACATCTCCACCCACCCGCAATGCGCGAGATACATCTTCAGCGTGGGTCTACTTGTACAACTGGCTTTCGGGATACCGATCGCCATCGTTATTTTCTTATTCGCCGACCACGCGGCGAGAGTTTTTCAAGACCATCATCTCGCCCTACCACTCAAAATCTGTAGCGCCGTTATCCTGGCGCAATGCCTGTATTATGTCTACCTGGGCACATTGAATGGGTTGCGGAAATTTCTAGCGGAAAGCGTCGTCGGAATCGTTTATAGCGTCGTTCGACCGGTGACCGTTGTCTTGGCTATTGGCGCGGGCTATGGTGTCGCCGGGGCGGTATGGGGATTCCTTATCGCCAGCGTGTTAGCCGCTGTGGTGGGCCATGGCGTGCGAGGCGCCCTCGATAATACGCCCATAGCGTTGAGTTTTCGCCAAATGCTCACACCGGCGACGAGCAATATCCTTACGTTCGGCGCCATAACGGTACTGCTCAACGTCGACCTTCTTTTTGTCAAGAATCTCGTTTCATCAGCCGATGCGGCGGGATTATATACCGCCGCGTCCGCGTTCTCCAAGCCACCGTATTGGCTGATGTTTTCCTTCGGCGCGATTGCGTTGCCCTTGGTGACGTCACGATTTGCCAACGGCGATCTTGCTCAATGCAGGCGATATCTCACACAGGTAATTCGCTACTCCACACTGCTCGTTCTACCGTTGGCGGTTATTATTGCCGCCACGGCCGAAGAGCTCCTTATTCTCTTTTACTCGGAAGAATATTCCCGAGCGCACCAATCGTTAACGCTCCTCGTGTTTGGCGTATGGTTGATAGGTCTAATCAGCATCATGGCCCATATGATGATTGCGATCGGAAAGGAGCATCTCATGGCGGCAATGGCGTTAGGCGCCATCGCACTGGATGCGGTCTTCAACATGGTTTTGATCCCGTACTTTGGCTTAGTGGGGGCGGCTCTGGCAACCACCCTTAGCGCACTAGGCTTACTGATCGTTTGCGGTGGATACGTGCTGAGTAGAATTGGCCTCGACCTCACGTTCGTCAGCGTCTTGCGCTTGACCGGATTATCTATTGCACTTTACATTGCCCCCGGCATTCCCTATCTAGCGGAAACGCCTCTAATAGTGCAATATGTCATCCTCTACGCGGGGTTTGGCATAGCCCTTGTCGTCGTGCGTGAACTAGGCCCGATGGACTGGGCTGTTATACGTCAATTGGTGCAGACACGTGAAAAATAGCGTCAAGTAGGCTAGTCATGAATGCTCGGGATTATATACAACGCATATTGCCGAAGGTTATTCGCTATAAAGCGTTTCGAAGCGGCGTGGGGAAGGTTGCCAATCCCATTACGCTGACCTACTCCGTAACGGCTGCCTGCCAGTCGTTGTGTAAAACGTGTAACATTGGCGCTAAGTTCTTTGAAGATCCGAAAAGACGCCAACAAGATCTGCGACTCGATGAAATAGAAAAAATATTTAAGAGCATCGGTCAAATCTATTTCTTTAATATCAGTGGTGGCGAACCATTTATACGCAAGGATCTTCCCCAGATAATTGACCTCGCCTGTAAGTATCTGAAACCTCGAATTATCCATACACCAACCAATGCCCTGATGCCTGAGCGGATACGCGATCTTACGCGCCAGTCCCTTGAAACCATCGCCGCGCATGACCGCCACATTCCTTTTACGGTTAAGCCGTCAATCGACGGAGTTGGCGCTATACACGATGAAATACGAGGCATAAAAGGTAACTTCAACAAGCTGGAGAAAACTATCGCATACTTAAAAGAACTCGAGCAGAATCACCCTAACTTTCATTTGGAACTTGGCACCGTCGTCTCCAAGTTTAATGTGGATCACCTGGAAAAGATTGAAGACTACGTGCATTCACTGGAGATACAAAGCTATCGGAACGAGGTCGCCGAGCAACGTGCCGAGTTCTATAACCTTGGCGATCCCATTACGCCGGATGCGGCGACGTACGAACACCTAATGCAGAGCTTCGCAGCGAAAATCCGAAAGAACCTGGGAAATAAACGGCAGCTTGCCAAAGTCACCGAAGCGCTGCGGTTGGCTTACTACGATCTGGCAACGCGAATACTTCGCGAAAAACGCCAAGTGATACCATGTTACGGCGGTATTTCGAATATCCATATCAATTATGATGGCGGCGTTTGGCCCTGTTGCGTTCTCGGCTACAACAAAGAAATGGGGTCATTGCGTGACAACAATTACGACGTTCAGCTCATACTTCGGTCAAATCAGGCGCGTTCTGTTCGCCAGTATATTAAAGATGGAAACTGCGCTTGTCCCTTGGCCAACCAATCCTACTCCAACATATTGTGTAGCCCGACTTATACCGCGAAAGTGATCCGCAACGTAGTAAAACCCTAACGCTAAAAAGATAAACGCCGTATTTTAGCCACATGGAATTATGCAGGGAAACACAACACGACCCTCTTTAGCGCAAACCGAAAAAGTCCTCGCTTGGGTTTTGCTTGCAACGGCAACGGCTCTGCTGGTTTTGGGTTTTTCTGGGAGCTTGACGTGGTTGAGCGCCCTAGGTTACGACTTCGTTACTTCTACCCATGCGGCTTACCCACGGCATATTGCGTTTTTTAAGCCGCTTCTTATCGTGACAGGCGGCCTACTGCTGTTATTACTACTAGCAAGAAAACACATCATTTCGTTTGTTAATGCGACGGGAATAACACCGGGAAAAGCGGCTACCAGTTTTCTTGTCGTCGTGTTTCTTGTCGTAGGCGTTATCGCCTACCTGCCCTTCCAGAACTACCCGTTCAGCATGGATGAGTACAACTATCTCTATCAGGCGAAAATATTCTCTGAAGGAAAACTATACCTTGAGTTGCCGGAAAAATTTTCGGTTTTTGTCGAGCAGTACGTGGTGTTTAGCGATGGTAAACTTTTCTCCAAATACGCGCCCGGGTTCTCTGCGTTACTCACACTCGGGGTGATTTTAGATGTTCCCGGATTGATTAATCCGGCGCTTGCCACAGCGACATTGCTTATCCTGTTTTTATTCGTCCGCTCTTTTTTCGGCGCGGGTTATGGACTGCTCGCCGTTGTTTTAATGGCAACTAATCCGTATTTTCTTGCTTATTCGGCCTCGTATTTCTCGCAACCGACCGCATTGTTTCTTACCGGTCTAACGCTTTATCTGGTGAGAGAGTACGAACTCACCTCGAAAAGTTTTTTTCTACCGGCGGTAGGAGTCATCGCAGGGTATGCCGCGCTAACCAGGCCACTAGACTGCTTCTGCCTAGTTGTGCCCGCCTACCTCTATCTTACGTATACACTTTATAAGAAAAATCAAATTAAAAAAATCACCTACCCAATTTTAACCTTCAGTATTCTTTTCCTGGTCTTTCTTATCTATAACTTCACCCTAACCGGCAAAGTAAGCATCGCGACTTATCCCATCACCGAAGGAGAATTTAAAGTTATCGATCCGAGAGCGACCGGTTTCGTCCAAAATCTATACAGTATTGTCAATAGTTATCTAGACAACGGTATAGAAAGCATCCCTCCTCTGTTGGGCAGCCATTTTCTTATTCCCGCCGCTTTGTTGATCCCCGTCGCCGCATTAATTGGCGTGTTTCTTTTTAAAAGCAACTGGCGCTGGGTGTTACTAACTAATATCTTAATGCTCATATCACTTTACAATTTTCATCCCGGAACCGGTTGGCCGCAGTACGGCGCGCGTTATTATTATTCGGGCTTTTTTGCAACTGTCTTTTTCGCGACAGTGGCAATCAGGCAAGCGTCTATTAGGTTAGACAATCTGAACATTAAATATTATTCGCTCCTACTGATATTGACTATTCATCTCGTTTTCTCTGTGGTCGCAATCTGGGAATACTCCTATCGGTTCACGGTAGTATCCCGAGTTTGGGATGAGATATCTCAAAAATGCCCCAACAAGTCTATCGTGTTGCTCAACACCCGAGCCGCGGGGCGTAGAAATTCCAACCTATTGCGCAAGGTCAACTTCGTCGATCTCAGCGATTTTCGACGGAATCCATTTATGTCCGGCCCCAGGTTTGTTATCAAGCTAGACAGACCACTAGTAATACGGAAGCTGAACGCAGATTTTCCCGAACACACTATTTGTTTCTATAATTTCGACGTTTTAAGAAATAATTAGAGGATTGGCACGTAGCGAACGCAACGTGCTC
>CALZJI010000195.1 GCA_945787615.1 uncultured Chromatiaceae bacterium
CCGCTATCCTGCTCGTTGCCGGGTTAAGTGCCTGTCAGAGTGTGCCGTCGCGGTTAGAAGGCTCCGTAAATCAGCGCATTGAAGAAGCGCTAGCGGAGAATACCCGGCTTGATGATAAAAGAAAAGGCGTGGACATACCCCCAGATGTTAGTCACGCCCTATTGCCGCCGCTGACCTATGCGGTGCGGCAAGGCGATATGAAACCTGTAGAGCGTCGTTTTGACGTTCGGGCGAATAATGCCCCGGCACGAGAGCTTTTTGTTGGCTTGGCCGAAGGCACGCCATATAGCGTCGTGGTACACCCCGATGTGGCCGGAACGATTTCATTGGATTTAAAAGGTGTAACGTTAATAGAGGCCCTGGAGGTATTACGCACCGTGCATGGCTATGCGTACAAGCGGGACGGAAACCGGTTGATTATACTGGGTCAAGGGCTGCGAACAGAAATCTTTTCCGTTAACTATTTGAACTTTACTCGCCGAGGGAATTCGCAGACGACAGTGAGTTCCGCGCAGCTCACGCAGGGTGGGTCGTCCGGCGAGGATTCTAGCGCTGGGGAAAGTGGCGGTGGTGGCAGTGGTGGTGGCGGAATTAGTGTACAAACGGCATCTCAGTCCAACTTCTGGCAGGAGATGAAGGAAACCTTAGAGGTCCTTATCGGGGACGACTTGGGACGTAAAGTCGTGGTCAATCCTCAATCAAGCCTAGTCATCGTACGAGCGTTACCGGCAGAGTTAGACCTCGTCGAGGAGTACTTAGGCGTTACCCACGCAACCATTAACCGTCAAGTGATACTCGAAGCGAAGATACTCGAAGTTCAACTCGAAGAACGTTTTCAAGCCGGGATTAATTGGGCGGTGCTCAATAATGCGAACGAGTTGGATTTTCTAGCCGCGCAGACAGGGGGCGCGTCGCTCTTAGACGGTTCCGGCGCAGGCGATATTACCGGGCGTGTCGGCGAACTTATATCCGAGGAAGGATTTGCCGCTATTGACGCTAAGGGTATCTCCGCGTTCGGCGGTATTTTCAGTTTAGCGCTACGCAAGAGTAACGACTTTGCCGCCTTCGTCGAGCTCTTGAAATCCCAAGGCGATGTTCATGTTCTCTCCAGTCCGAGGGTGGCGACGGTAAACAATCAAAAAGCGGTCATAAAGGTCGGCGGGGACGAGTTTTTCATAACGGGCATCACTCAAACCACGACGACCACGGGCGCGAGCACAACAGAAGTGCCCGAAGTACAATTGAAAGCCTTTTTCTCCGGAATAGCCCTCGACGTAACGCCACAGATCGACGACGAGGACAACGTTATTCTTCATATCCACCCCTCCATAAGCGAAGTTGACCAACAAAACAAGAATTTTGTTCTCGGTGATCAAGCCTTTGTGCTTCCTTTGGCGGTTAGCTCCATTCAAGAATCAGATAACGTAGTACGCGCCCGGAGTGGTCAAATTATCGTTATTGGTGGCTTGATGAAAGAAGCCACGACGGAAGGCGAAGCCACTGTACCGCTGCTCGGGGATCTGCCGTTCGTTGGGAATATCTTCAAACAGAAGAAGTTAAGCCGGATTAAAAAAGAGTTGGTTATTCTACTCAAGCCGACCGTAGTCGAGGGTGGCGACCTGTGGCGGAAAGCCGTGGAGGAGTCACGGGACCGTTTAGTCAAACTGGAGGAGGCGCCAAAGCGATGAATCGATACTGGAACATGACCATGGAAGACTACGCCATGAGTAATCCTGCGATCATGGGCGTAGGGGGGTTATACAACGCCCATTTTGGCCTGAAAATGGTGCCGTTTTCACTGACGCCGGATACCCAGTTCTTCTTCAATCGCGCATCCTGTCAGGATGCGTTCAATACGTTAATACTTGCCGCACGAAGTGGCGAAGGATTCATAAAGGTCGTGGGCGAAGTGGGGACGGGAAAGACGTTGCTGTGTCGCAAGTTTCTCGACGGACTGGGCAGCCATTTCGTGACCGCGTACATTCCAAATCCATATCTCGAGCCGATGACATTACTGCTTGCCGTGGCCGATGAACTGGGTGTGAGTTACGGCGAGAACGTTAATCAACACCAGTTACTCAAAGCTTTGACGGAGTTTTTTATTGATACGTTTTCACGTTATCAACGTACAGTCGTGGTCTGCCTCGATGAAGCCCAAGCCTTACCGACGGAGTCTTTAGAAGCGCTTCGCCTTTTGACCAACCTAGAAACGGAGAAGCGAAAGCTAGTGCAGGTTGTGCTATTTGGGCAACCAGAATTGGACACACGCTTGGCAGAGCCTTCGATCCGGCAATTGCGTCAACGAATCGGTTTCTCCAGCACTCTGCAACCAATGACGTTGAAAGAAGTCGACGACTACATCTCCCACCGACTGCACGTAGCGGGATACAAGGATGGTCGGCTGTTCGCTTTTCGTGCCGTGAAACGTATCTATCAAGCAAGCGGCGGAATTCCACGTTTAGTTAATATCCTGTCCCATAAAGCCCTTGCCTCGGCGTACGGTGAAGGACGACAACGGGTCGAAGTGAGTCACGCGAAGCTGGCCATTGCCGATACTGAAGCGGCAAAACAGCACTACGTTTACCGGCGCTTGCGTCGGGTGTTGGCCCTTAGCGGAATCGGATGCGGTGTACTCGCTTTGGTGGGCATGCTCCTTTGGGGGTATCTTGCTTGAGTCTGATCAACAAAATGTTGGCGGATCTGGAGGCTCGAGCGACTGAAATACAGACTCTAGAATCCGGCAAACCAGTGTTGGCCGGCTTGCAGTCGGCAGCGCAGCAAAAAACGCTGGGTGCAAGATCGGTCACGCTAACGATCCTGGTGATCCTCCTCGTTGCGTCGTTGGCAATGGCGGCGTTTCGCCTGTGGCCAATTATCGTGCCGCTGACCACAGCCATTATTCCGAGAAACGTAGAGCCGCATCCAAACGTTGAAGGAACGACCGAACCTGTTGTCGAGAATGTTACAGCGCCGTTTACCGTCGCCGAAGAGGCGCAACCTGAAAAAATCAAAGACGACCAATCGTCGCCAATTGTTACCGTGACCCGTAACGAGAATGAGGACCAAGAGGGTGGAGCGGTTGCGATCGACGCTGGTCTGCATCAGGGTTTACCGAACAGAATTAATATAACACCCATTACTCGCGGTGAGAGTCACACTGCGTCCGCGGATAAACGCAATAAAGTGCAGTCTCTTAAAAAGGAAAATGCGGCAACCTCAGGAGCAGCGCCTGTGAAACAGAACACCGCTGGGAAACCACAGTCTCTGACGGCGGTTCTCGGAACGACACCGGTAAACGATGCTGCAAGTGCTGTGGCGAAAAGCGAAAAC
>CALZJI010000196.1 GCA_945787615.1 uncultured Chromatiaceae bacterium
GTCACTTCGGGCTCCTCGGCAACCGCTCCCTGCGTTGCTCTAACTCGTGCATCCATGCACTCGTGCCCTCTCGTGACACTAGCACATCCATGTGCGTCGTCCCTGTAGGCGTGCTCTCGCTTATTACCTACGTCCATGTAGGCAACGCTACCGCGTCCTGCTCTCGCTTATTCCCTCCGTCCCTTTAGGCAACGCAGCCTGGCGAGTTGTATCGACGTCAAAAATGTTAATTATTTTTTACGCGAGTCCTAAGCTGAACTAGCCCGCTATTGCGCCTTAATTTCGCCATGTTGTTGACGCGGCGCCAGCCATTCCGAGATCAGACTGTAGGCAACGGCAAGCAGAGTCGGCCCGAGAAACAGTCCGATAAATCCGAACGCTATCAAGCCGCCGAACACCCCGAGCAAAACGATAATCAAGGGTAGATTTCCGCCGCGGCTGATCAAGTAAGGCTTGATCAAATTGTCTACGCTACTCACCACAAACGCGCCCCAGAGTAACAGAAACAAGCCCCAGGCAATATCGCCAGAGAATAACACCACTAGCCCCACGGGCAGCCAAATCAACGGTGGACCCATTGGAATTAACGACAGGAAGAACGTCAATAATCCAAGTATGAGTGCACCGGGTACGCCGGCGATCCAATATCCGATCGCTGCTAGTATGCCTTGCGCGCAGGCTGTACCAAGGATGCCATTAACGACGCGTTTGACCGTATCACCGGCTAGACGCAATAGCGGCCGCGCCCGCAGGCCCGTTAGTTTCTCCAGTACAGCGGTGACGCGTTCGACAATAAAGGTGCCGTCTCGATAAAAAAAGAACGCCATTAACAAGCTTAATGCCAGCTCGAGCACACCCCGACCAAGCGCCGCTCCCCCGGCGACCACGGTCTCCCGAAGTTGCGGTAGTGACTTTGCCAGGTATTGCTTTACGTCGTTGAAAAACTGTTGCGCGTCTTGACTCCATTGAAGCCATACCGCATTGATCGATTCCCCCACTAACGGTATCTGAAGCGCCCAATCGGGAGGCGGCGGCAAGCCTTGTTCCACCCAACTCGGGATTTTACGCACGAACGCCATGACGTCGTCGGCAAATGTCATGACCAATACGACCAAAGGCAAGAGCACAAACACGGTTAACCCCAGCGTCAATAATAGCGCCGCGAGACTACGCCGGTCGCCAACCTTTTCCTTCAACCATACAAAAATCGGCCAGGTGGCAAAGGCAAGAATCGCCGCCCACAATAACGCCGACAAAAAGGGCCGTAGCACGACAAATACACCGATGACCAGTAACACCAATAACGCAATACCGGCAATCTGTTCTATTCTACTAACTGTTTCTTCTTCGCTGGTGTCATGGTTCGACATAACCGTCGCTCTTGAAAAGAAAAAAGACGAGAAAAGAAAACGGGTCAATTATCATGTTGTTGTTTAGTCTTTGCTCGCTACAATTTGTGCGATGCCACGCGAGCCTCTACTATACAGCGCCACTCCCTTTTCGTAGGTGTGAAAGACAGGGTTTATTTCGGCTTGTGGCTGGGTAAGTCCCCATTTTTCCGCCAGCCGAGGATGGACGATGGAGAGCGTTTGTCCGAGGAACGCGAGCAATCCGAGGAGGAGGGCCAGACCGACAATGGTTGAA
>CALZJI010000197.1 GCA_945787615.1 uncultured Chromatiaceae bacterium
ATTTTCGCATCCCATCTTCGGGCCATCTTTGAACAATCCTCAATCGCAAAATCCTCGAATTAGCCGGGCTAGTCCTGCGGTTTTGCTCAATCGGATTGTCCAAATCTGACCCAAATCTGGGCGCGAAAAAAGCGACGTTATTTTTTCGCAAGCCCTAAGGGCCCAAAAACGAGGCCCTTATATCCGACTATATCCGAATGACGCTCGCCTCATTTTGGAATGTCTCACCTTCGTAACAGATCCCGCCACAGAAGCTTCATCAATAACCTAGCCGGTCTGATTGCATAGTACAGAAAAGACAGCGTACGCGGTAAACGAAGCGTTGCCATGTCCTTATCGTTAGGCGTCAACGCATGCGCAATTCGGCGACGACAACGACGAAGTCGCGAATCCGTTAACGCAGTGTAGTAATCGCGCGGGTGACGGAAATGAGATATCTTCCATTGGGCGTTGTCGTTTTCGGTATCGAAAGATTGAAACAAGTGGTCTTGAAGTTCAGCGACGACGTGTTTCAGGTCCGTATGTTGGTTCGCTAACCGTGAAACGTCCGGCGGAACGTGTATATCCGATAATTGCCTAGCCATCAGTATGGCGGCGAACAACATACGTTGACAGCCCAATTGTTTGCTGCGAGCGAGAAGCCTCTTCCAGTCCGCTAGTGAATAGTCGGCTGTTAACACTTGGATATCCGACAGGTGGTGTAGAGAAGGCTTCCAATATTCTTTAACTGCGTTAATCGCCATGATTAACAGGGTGTCATACCGGGAAAATGTGCGAACCGTTCTACCGAGAATTTTTACAGGCTCTAGGCGGTTCCACAGCAAGGACGTTTTTAGCTTTAGCGCTTTCGGTGGTACGCCCCAGTGCAGATCGATTGCGATACCTCTTTCCTCATGCCACAAACTGGATTGCAGTGCATTGTTATAACGCTGTTTGACCACATAACCTTGGCTGGTAAGTAATGTTTCAGCGCGTGCGTGTGCCTCGGGCTTGACTAATAAGTCGATATCGCCACTGGCGCGCGATGCCAAGCCGCCGTAAGCGAACGCAGCCAGTACAGGTCCTTTAAAAGGGATAACCTCAATGCCATGAGCGTCGAATAACTCAACTTGGTTGAGGATCTCGACAGCGAACCGCATGTTATTTTGCGTCGCGTTGATGTGTCGCGTGTGTAGCTCGTTCTGGAGACCTTGGTCGAGTTTATCTTCCGCCGTTCGCCGTAAATGTTGAGCAAGTAATGGCGTGATGCGGTGCTCAGTAGCGGTAGCAAAAATCGCCCGCCAATCTAGCTGTGTCTCAAGTAATGCCCTTAGCCTACGAACATGCTCATCGTTAAGTTCAACACGTGCGCACAACAACAACAACTCGGTCTCAGGAATTATGATCATGGGCAAGTTTGTCCGTGTTATACGAGTTGAAGTTGGCTAAGGGCTCGCGAAAAAATAACTTACGGTTTTCGCATCCCATCTTCGGGCCATCTTTGAACAATCCTCAATCGCAAAAACCTCGAATTAGCCGGGCTAGTCCTGCGGTTTTGCTCAATCGGAATGTCCAAATCTGACCCAAATCTGGGCGCGAAAAATACGAAGTTATTGTTTCGCGAGCCCTAAGGGCCACGGAAAAAAATAATTATCCAACTTTGCTTGTCTTTTCACTCAGCTTCTGCTTTACGGTAAGTGTTACATATACCCGTGGCGATTGAGATTTAGGTGTCAATAGCACGCCCTCTTCATTCCATGTCTGCGTTGAAACTCCTCGCAATAGTCCGGCTATTACTCGTCATTTCGCCTTGCCACGAAATGAATATGACGCACTCTTA
>CALZJI010000198.1 GCA_945787615.1 uncultured Chromatiaceae bacterium
GAAAATCGTAAGTTATTTTTTCGCGAGCCCTTAGCGCGCGGATACGTGCGATCACTGAAGTAGTCAGCATCCATATTCGTTGATCGGCGTTGCGCTCGGGCGTTCCATGGGCTTTCTCTAATTGGTTAAGCGCCCCTTGGTTATGCGCGTCGCTTTCGATTCCCGGGTATTCTCAGTTGCGTTCCGAAATGGTGCCCTTATTGGTGTTCAGGAGATGCCACTTCTCTCCACTCTCCAGGTCTCAACCGTTCAAGGCTCCAATTGCCTACGCGGTGTCGAACAAGGCGCAGGGTAGGGTAGCCCACTGCCGCC
>CALZJI010000199.1 GCA_945787615.1 uncultured Chromatiaceae bacterium
TATACGTGCTGATTATATCGTGCTGATTATATTAAGGGTAGCCCCGGTGAAAGATTCATTGTTCTTAGATCTATACCGCGAATCCATCGATATTCCTCTTAACCCCAAATATCCATCAGGCTGTCATAAGGATATAATCAACACTCAAAGGTAGGGAAATGTTGGGATCGTCTGAAGCCAAGCCTAGGTCTGTCCACCATAATAGACGAGCGCTCACACCGCGACGCGATGTAGATTCCCTATTAAACGAATCACTCCAGGACCGCCTGCGTTTTGAACAACTGGTATCTGAATTGTCGGCAAAGTTCGTCAATGTGCGCGCCGAAGACGTCGATGATGCGATAAATACTGCATTGGGCCGCGTGTCGACGTTTATGAAATCAGAGTTATCGACGTTTATCGTGCGCGACCCAGACTCAGGATTGCTCCGCCATTCCCACCAGTGGGTGGCAAACGGTACTCATGTCGCCATCGATTTCACAGACTTTAATATTGAAAAACAAGCGCCTTGGCTAGCTCGGGAGCTGACTAAACTAGCGCCTATCCCAATTGCTAGAATTCAGGACTTTCCTCGCGAAGCCGGCGCCGAGCGGGCTCTCGCCGAATCGTTGGGGGTAAAGTCAATATTGTGGGTGCCCATTTCTATAGACGGCGCTCTAATAGGCTGTATCGCCCTCAATACAGTTAAGCAGGAAGCGGAATGGTCTAAACCCATTGTTCAGCGTTTGAGACTGCTCGGCGAGGTTTTCGCCAATGCGCTCGTTCGCAAGCATGTAGAGGAAGTATTGGACGAGCGGCTACGGTTTGAGCGTCTGCTCAGCGAGCTCTCCACACGTTTTGTTCACTTGCCGGCACGGGACGTGGATAAGATTATTGAAGATGCGCTCGCGCGGGTAGGTGAATTCGTCGGAGCGGACGAAACGTTTGTTATCGGGGATTCGCCAGAGCCGTCCCCGCCTGACGTGACGCACGGCTGGTTCGCCAACGGTGTGGTACGCGAGCTAAAGTTCAAAGGCAAAGACCTGCTTAAAACGTTTCCGTGGTTGGCGGCGCGACTCAATGTTAATGAGCGCGTCGTATTGAGTTCTAGAAATGAGTTGCCCCCAGAGGCTTACCGGGAGCGCGAGTATTTTGAGAGTGTGGGGCTCGATGCTGCTCTCGTTTACCCGCTTTCGGTGGGCGGAAAATTGTTCGGGGTGCTATTCGTCCAATCATTCCATAGCAGGCAATGGCCGGAAGGTGTGGTCGAGCGGTTTCAGCTTGTCGCTGATTTGTTCGCTAATGCGTTATCTCGCAAGGCTGATGATGAAAGGATTAGTAAGGCATTTGGTGAGATCGAGAAACTTGAAGAGCGTCTGCAAGCCGAGAATAGTATGCTCCGCGAACAATCGGAGCTTCGCCATCGCTACGAGCGATTCGTCGGCGATAGCGATGCCATTGAGGAGGTGCTAAGCCAAGCCGAACAAGTCGCTGATACCAACGCGACGGTGTTAATTCAAGGTGAGACAGGCACCGGTAAAGAACTGCTCGCGCAAACGATCCACCAGATTAGTTCTCGCCATAACCGACCAATGATTACGGTTAATTGCGCCGCGTTGCCGGCAACGCTTATGGAAGCCGAGCTTTTTGGCCGCGAGAAGGGTGCCTATACCGGGGCGCTAACAAAACAGATCGGACGTTTTGAACTGGCTGATGGTGCAACCATCTTTCTCGATGAAATTGGCGAACTGCCGCTGGAATTGCAGGTGAAGCTGCTGCGGGTGTTACAACATGGCCAGTTTGAGCGATTGGGCAGTGCCAAGACGATTACGGTCGATGCGAGGGTGATCGCGGCGACCAATCGAGATCTTGCGCAATCAGTACGCGAAGGCGCATTTCGCGAAGATCTTTACTACCGAGTCAGCGTGTTTCCCGTTACGGTGCCGCCGCTTCGCGAACGCCGCGAAGACATTCCCGCGCTGGTGTGGGCCTTTGTTCGAGAATTCGGCGAAAGCATGGGTAAGACCATTGACAGCATTGCGCAAGCGACCATGGGCAGATTGCAGAGCTATCCTTGGCCGGGCAATGTACGGGAGTTGCGAAACGTCATCGAGCGCGGAATGATCTTGAGTCGAGACCGTACGCTACGATTCCAACTGCCCGCGATCCAAAGCGGTGACACTGGGCAACTCATCAACCTTGCTGAAGTCGAGAAGCGCCATATTATAACCGTGTTGAAAAAAACCCGTTGGCGTATCCGTGGTCGTAATGGCGCCGCCGAGTTACTTGGATTAAAACCGTCAACGCTTTACTCTCGCATGGATAAACTGGCTATCGAAAGGCCGAAGAGCTAAGCTTTACATGGGAAAGTAGCGATTTTACGGCCGGTCTCGGTTTCCTTAGTGTAACCGCTACCTGTATCATTGCTGGCGAACACACCGTGCGTTGGCAATGGGTCGCCCGGACTCGACCGGTTCAGCCGCCCGCACGGGGTGATGTCGTTGAATTTCCCGAGGTTGGCGGCTCGCAGCATCACTACGAACGTTTGGCCGCTTGACGGTACTACGGCAACAGGGGCTACGCGGAATCAGGCGTGTTAAAACTATTCGGGATTCACAAGCCGCAATGGCGTTGCCGAGTTACTCGAGCTACCGCCTTTGTCGCCGCACTTTCTCTTGAGGGCCTTAGCCGCTCAAAACCGAAAAGTAAGATCGACATATGGACGTAACGTCGATATATCGATGTCATTAGCGCGCGTAATCTCCCATCCTTCGCTTGATCACACACCATAATTCTCGTTGTTCCAGTAACATAGGTGTCCTGCCCCAAATGCTGCTGCGTTTGGTACGGATCTTGGACTCTTTATAAGTACGTTAGTTGAGAGCCCTTCCAAGGAGAGGCCTCATGATGGTGAAAAAACGTAAAATTGAACATTTGTGGAAGGAGGTGCAGCGTGTTGCGTCAAAACAGACATAGTGTTTCTAGCATTCTCATCGTGGCCTTGAGTGCGGCGCTACTTCTGCCCGCGTGCGGGACATTTACAAAACAGACTCAAGCAACCCTTTCCGAAGCCGAGAGTGCTGTTCAAAGTGCGAAAGCCGCTGACGCGGCGGAGCTAGCACCGACAACGTTTGATGCCGCCAACACCCAACTGGCGTCGGCAAAAAAGGCCTTAAGTCAAAAACAGCTCTCTGAGGCGAGGCGATCCGCGGAGAAAGCGACGACTAATGCACAACTGGCCACGCTCGAGGCGGAACGTACCGGCTATGACACTATTAGCTTGGAGTTGCAGCAAGAAATTGATGCTATCAACAATCGAATCGGTGAAGCAAAAGAGAGACTCGCGCGCGAAATCCCTTGAGTTGCCTCGTACTCACTATTTGAAATGGCTAACAGGAGCTACAGGACATGAAAACAAAACGACAAGATCAGGTGGTGCTTGCGACTGTATTCGCTGTTGTAGTTATTGCGCTGTTATCGGCGTGTAGCGTATCGCCGAAAAAAATCGAGTTACAACGGGTCAAATCTAACTTTGCCGAGGCGCAACAGAATCAGTTAATTCGTAACAACAAGGAAGCCAGTGCCGCACTGGCAACGGCGGGCGAAACCCTAACGAGCGCTAACCGGGAATACGCAAACACCTTTATTTTCTCCGATGACCCACCCAGAGATCCTAAAAACGTAGACCATTTAACCTATCTGGCGGATCAACAAATCGCATCGGCGCGTACATTGGCCGAACGCGACGCAGCCGAACAACGCGTTGCAACGCTTACGCGAGATCGAGATAACACCTTGCGGCTAGCTCTAAAAGAATACGACGCATTAGTCGATGCCGAGCTTGCTATGCTTAGACAACATGGCGCCGAAATACAACGTGAGGGAGCCAGAATAAACGTGGTATTCAGCGACGTTACGTTTGAGCTCAACAAATCGGATATTAAATCGACTTTCAAGCAAGACTTGGGTCGTCTCGCATTCGTACTCAACCACCGCTATCCGGCTGCTGAGCTAATCGTCGAAGGTCACACGGACATCACGGGTCCAGATCGTTTCAATGAAATTCTCTCTGAGGACCGGGCCGGTTCCGTTAAAACGTTTCTTATAGACCGGGGCCTAGATCCCAACCGCGTGTCCAGCCGGGGCTTGGGCTCATCCAGCCCGATTGCATCCAATGAAACCCCCGAAGGCCGCGCGAAAAACCGTCGTGTAGAGTTAATCATTACGGGTGAGCCGAGTCTATAAGGTAGCGCGTCGATTCATCAACGCTCTGAACACGAGTGGGTCTTTAAGGAATACGTCGGCTTGCGGGATGCCGCCTATTTGATTGGCGGTGGGCATATCAGCTTAGCCCTGTCACGCATTCTTGCCACCCTGGAGTTCTACCTCGTCGTCATTGACTCCCGAAATGATATCAACACTCTAGTGGGGAACACCTACGCTCACAAGAAAATCATCACGTCATTTAACACCGTCGGCGATTAGATTCCCGATGGCGACCACAACTACGTGACCCGCTTTTTCTCCTCTTGAAAAGCGCCCTCAAGCTGGGGCGAGTCGCTGGCGGCTGGACGAGACGTACATCAAAGTAAAAGGCGAATGGAAGTACTTCTATCGTGCTGCGGACAAACAGGGTGATACCATCGATTTCCTACTCACTGAACCTCTATGGGTGAATCACTGGAGCAATTCAAAGCAGCGTATAAACGCGCCGAAAAAGGTAATGATACAGAAACCTATAGCGGCGTTGGTTTTGAAAGCATGTCGCAATTGTTGGCGGTGTTTACGCCGAAACGATGGGAGCTGATCGAGTGCCTAAAAAAAGCGGGGCCTTGTAGTATCTATGCGCTAGCACAATCCGTAGAACGGAATTATAAAAATGTGCATACCGATGTGAATGCACTGATCGAATTGGATGTAATCAGGACTGACGAGAAAAAGAAAGTCTTCATACCATGGGATGAAATTGATGTGCGTTGGCCATTAGCCGCGTAGTGCTATCGGTACAGCCATAATGAGGAAACCCTGCCAAAACGGGGGCTAAATATCAGCCTCCGCTACGATAATTGTGGGTGGTTTCTAGCATAAGAATGAAGTTATCCACACGGCCACAGCGTGATGGCTGTCCTGTGCGAAATCCCACTTTTAAGCCGCAACCGGAAGTTGAAACAGTCCACGACAATGTGATTTTCAGCGATGATTGTTCAAGGACACCACGTTCTTTGTAGTCGTGTCACCCGCTGCCGTAACATTTTCTAGCGACGTCCTCCACCGTGTTACGCTTTCATGAGGCGGTAAAAAGTAATATTGGGTAACCCTTTCGGAACGTGCCTATTCGTCAGGTACTTCTCAATTTTTACCGCGGTTCATTTAATGAAGCGCGGTTGTTCCCAGGTATCAATTAAGGTTGATTCGGTGTGCGACGATTATGTCGTCATACGTTCCATCTTTCTTCATTTCCGAAATCGCTTTATTAAACGCTTTTGTGACCGCCTCATGCTCTGGGTGTTTCTTGCTCACGGCTATACGTAGTTCCCGCGTTGCGAATGATTTCTCCAAGAACTCGATTTTCTTGAAACTACCAAAAATATTTTGGTTTATTTCGTAGATCGCAACGCGCTCATCGGCCAGTACTAAATCCACGTCGCCGGCTATCAAGTCCCGAATACTTCCATAGACCGAGTCTTTAACGTGCTTTTTTATGTTTTTGAGTTCAGAAAATTTCGGTCCGTACGCATAGTCCTTTACAATACCAATGGTGAGTCCATTCAAATCGCTTAACTCAACAAATCGTTCTCCACTTCCGCGCCGCTTTATGAATTTAACGTCATTGGTAATAAATGGTTCACTAAAGGCAAGACGTTCTGCTCGTTCATCCGTATACCAAGCCCCGGCGATGACATCGTAATCACCGCTAATAGTTTTCTCCAATACTGTTGACCATTCGTTAATCTCGAAGTTGACTGAGTATCCCGCCTTTATCAGTGCTTCCTTAACGATGTTTGCGGAGAGGCCGTGCTCTAATAGTTTTTCATCGACATAAGGAGGCCATTGGTTGGCCGCGACCTTTAATTCTTGCGCGGCGACCCACACCGGAACTGAGAAACAAATGATCGACAACAAAAAATATCTGCACCAGAACCGTCGGAGTGTCATAGTTATGATCGCTCTATCTGCTGATGAATAAATTAACTTGCCAGGTATTTTGTTAGCGTTGTATCCCACTCGTAGAAATTGAGGGGGTATTCTCTAGCCTACGTTCGCTAGCCATTCGTCGTCGGAGCCTTCTGGGACGTCGTCAAACAAATAACTCGATAAGTAACGCTCACCCGTATCGGGCAACATCACGAGGATCACTGAGCCGGGCTCTGATGTTTCAGCGACTCGCATACCGGCAGCCAGGGTTGCCCCTGCGGAAATCCCGACAAATATGCCTTCCTCACGAGCGAGCCGGAGGGATATGTCTTTACCCTCTTCATCACTAACCGGCACAAGATCATCGTAGACTTCTTTATTCAGAACGTCGGGAACAAAGTCTGGCGTCCAACCTTGTATTTTATGTGGCTGCCATGCTTTCCCTGCTAACAAGGATGCACCGACCGGCTCAGTGGCGACAATACGAACCTCCGGCCGAGCTAGTTTTATCATTTCTCCCGCCCCCGTCAGTGTACCGCCGGTGCCCCAACCCGTAACAAACGCGTCTAAACGCCGGCCTGCGAAATCCCGTAAGATTTCCGGTCCAGTTGTATTACGGTGATAGGCCGGATTTGCCGGATTCTCGAACTGGCGTGCTAGAAACCAACCGTGCCTCTCAGCCAGCTCTTCAGCCTTACGCACCATCCCCGAACCGCGCTCCGCGGCTGGCGTTAGAATCACTTTTGCACCCAGCGCGCGCATGATTTTACGTCGCTCGATAGAGAACGTCTCAACCATGGTCGCGACAAAAGGGTAACCTTTTGCGGCGCACACCATCGCTAAGGCGATGCCCGTATTGCCCGACGTCGCTTCGACAACCGTCTGACCAGGCTTGATCGTACCGCGCCGTTCTGCGTCGTCAATAATCGCGAAAGCCAATCTATCCTTGACCGAGGCCATTGGGTTGAACGCTTCAACTTTAGCATAGATCTCAACGTGTTCTGGCGCGATCCGGTTTAGCTTCACTACTGGGGTATTGCCGATAGTATCAAGTATGCTGTTATAGATCATTGGACCCCTCCCTGATTGTCATTGTTTTGGAAAGTAGCACCGAATAAAGGCCAATTCTATCAGATTACTGGAGTTTAGGGCCGCGAAAAATAATAATTGTCCAACCTTGCTTGTCTTTTTACTCAGCTTCTGCGTAGCGGCTACGCTACATGACTACTCTGAAAGCTAAAAACAAACCGCGAACTTTAGCAACATGTACTACGCCACGCATTAATTCGTCGGCCGCCAATGAACTAGCCGAGCTTGCAACCGGATTAAAGCTTGGCTACGCAGTTGGCTCACTCTGCATTGGCTGATACCCAAGACCAAACTAATCTCCCTAAGACTTAGTTCTTTGTAGTAATAAAGGGTCAGGACGTAGTGCTCCCGTTCCGGTAAACAGGCGATCGCCTCACCCAGGTAACGTTTGAGACTTTCCTTTTGCAATTCATCGAAAGGGGTAACCGAATGATCGCGACCGTAACGGGATAGGGTATCGTCATCGACACCCACGTCTTCAACGCTAACCACAAGATAACTGCCGATGTCTTGCAGGATTTGGTGATACTCTTCTAACGTCACTTGAAGGGCTTCGGCCACCTCTGCGTCATTCGCATCCCGGCCCTCGTTACGCTCTACTGATCTCACCGCTTCCGCTACTTTTCTTGCCTTGCGATATACCGACCGTGGCGCCAAACTGTATTTCCTGATTTCATCAAGCATGGCTCCGCGTATCCGGATCCAAGCGTAAGTTTCGAATTTCGCGCCTTTCGCTCTATCATAATTACGAGAGGCTTCCAGTAGGCCGATCATGCCCGCTTGAATTAAGTCTTCTTCGTCTAGGCTCAGTCGTAAGCCGCTCATCACATGGTAGGCGACTCGCTTTACAAGGGGGGCGTGCGTAGTCACTACGCAATCTCGGTTGTTGTGTCTTGCTTCCGCGTAATTGGCTAATTCGTTCATCATAACGTTATCGTCTTCGTTTGGAGGTCTTAGGGCCGCGGAAACAAATAATCATCCAATCTTGCGTGTCTTTTGGCTCAGCTTCTGTGTTGCGGCAAGGGTTACATAAAGCGATTATGCGTCCCTTGCCGCGCCTTGAATCTGAGCCAAAATCCGGCGCAATCTTTTGACAATTATTTATTTCCGCGGCCCTTAGGCAAACTATTCACCACCTCGGATAAGTGGAAAGGTTATGCATTATTTCTGGCTTGAAAGTGGCTCGTTGACTATTGATTTTCACATTTCTCGTGTCGTTAGGTAGAGGCGGAAGAAAACCTCCCGCGAGAAAGCAAAGAGCGGTCGCCAGTATATTTAGATGTTCAAGCAGCGTTCTACGTAGAGTCCCTCATACAACTCTAGGAAAAATGTTACCGCTCAACATTCAAGATATACGATGTTTTGTGACTAATCGTTGTCACAACGTGCCAGTTTTATATCAGTAAAAGCGCTTCTCCATAGGGGGAGTTGTACGAGACGGAGTGGTACTAAAATTCTTCTTAGGGCTCGCGAAAAGATAACTTCGTATTTTTCGCGCCCAGATTTGGGTCAGATTTGGACAATCCGATTGAGCAAAACCGCAGGACTAGCCGGGCTAATTCGAGGATTTTGCGATTGAGGATTGTTCAAAGATGGCCCAAAGATGGGATGCGAAAATCGTAAGTTATTTTTTCGCGAGCCCTTAGGACACTTGTGCCTGGCGAATTACTAATTCTCGCCCAAAAACAGTCCTTTCGCCAGTCATGTAATTATCACGGACACGCGTAGTATCGAGGTCTATGAGGACCGCGTTATTGCTCATCGTTCATTTTCTTGTCACCCTCGGGAAATTGGTGGAGCCAGGTGGTGCACGGGCGGTGCGATATCGCGAATGGGTACGCCGAAATATCTCAGTACGGACCACGACTCCTTGTTTACCTTTCATCGGTGGCACGCCAATCTGCGTATACTGGAGATTGATGAAATTAAAACCGTTCCGCGCGTTCCCGTGTCGCATCCCTTCGTCGAACGGCTGATTGGAAGCGTACGCCGCGAGTATCTTGATCACGTCTTGTTTTGGAATGTGCACGATTTAGAAAGGAAGCTCGATGAATATAAAGAATACTATAACGGTTACCGTTGCCACGCCGCGCTGGAGGGTGAGACGCCATTGAGCATCAGCGGCAATAATGTGCTGGGCAACGCGAACATCGATGATTACCAGTGGAAGTCACATTGCCGCGGTCTGTATTAAACGCCGATGGCAGCGGGACGCTCCCATTCCCCTATTATCTCTGCATAATTATCCAATCATAATGCCCTTGTAACTTTCCTGGAAATATTCCGATTTCTGCACTAAAGTTAATACAAAGATGTATTGGTTTTTCATCCCCTTAGTTAGCGAAAAAACCGTATTTCTTTTACGTAATCAAACAGCTTATTAGCGCTTTAAGCAAAGGGGTTTGTGTACCTAACCCACAGCATACACAAACATGCTAAAGAAACATGAAGAAGGAGTATCCGGATGAAGCGGTTAGGATTATGTACCGTGTTTATTCTGCTCGCCGTTACGGCCGCCACTGTGTTGGCTGATTGGCGGGACGATAAAAACTGTCTATTGTGTCACGACGGCATAGAGCGCATTGCCGATACCCCCGTAATGAGCCGGTTGAGTTGTACCGCCTGTCACAAAGGTGATCGTGACGCGACAAGTCAGGAAGACGCTCACAAGGGCATGTATGCCAATCCCAGTGATCTGCGGGTGGTCGACGAGACCTGCGGCACCTGCCACGCGACAGATGTGGAGAGGGTGAAGAAGTCCCTACACGCCACCATGGCGGGGATGATAAGTGGTACCCGCTATGACTTCGGCGCGCAAAATCGCAAGGCTATCTACGCTACCTATAAAATCAATGGCGGTGAGCTGGGGCCAAAGGGGGCTGTAGCGTCGCTTGAACAACTCCCGCTGTACGACCCAAACAAGCCGGAAGGGCCAGAAAACTCCATTGGCGACGATTACCTACGTAACCAGTGTCTACGCTGTCATTTATGGAGCGATGGCCATCAGCGCGATGGTGACTACCGCGCCAGTGGTTGCGGTGCATGTCACGTGATTTACTCCGACAACGGTACTTACGAGGGAGGCGACAAAGCCATTGACAAGAGCCAAAAGGATCGTCCTCGTCAGCATCGTCTAACACTGAAGATTCCTGAGTATCAGTGCATCCATTGCCATAACCGCGGCGGGCGCACTGGCGTTAGCTTCATTGGCACCATGGAGAGTGATGGTTACGGCACGCCCTGGACGGCGCAGGGTGGAAAGCAGGGTAAGCTGCATGGGAAGTACTACAACCATCTGAAAGGCGATGTTCATTATGAGCGGGGCATGACCTGTATCGATTGTCATACCACGGACGATCTTCACGGCGATGGTTTTATCTACGCCAAGAAAGAAGATGCCGTCGAGATACGTTGTGAAAGCTGTCACGGAACACCGGGCGAGCCGGCGGACCTGAAAACAGTCCGGGGCAACTCCTTAGACAATGTAGAGAAGAGGGATGGTCAATGGGTGCTTACGGCTAAGTTAACGGGTAAGGAGCATGTGGTGCCTCAGTTGCATAATGCCCGACTGAGTGAAGAAGGGCATACTGCGATGGTCGCGATCCCAGCCCATATGAAAAAACTGGAATGTTACGCTTGCCATGCTCGCTGGGCACCTCAGTGCTACGGTTGCCATATTAAGCAGGATGTCAGCAAACCTAGCGGCGACTGGGTCAATGGCATCAATAAGGAAGACCTTAGCAAAGCCGGCACCAAGGGCAGTCGTGAGATGACCGCTTTCGAGTGGAGTGAATCCCGCTCCTACCTGCGCTGGGAAAGTCCGATCCTTGGTATTAACGCCAAAGGCAAGGTGTCACCCTTTATTCCGGGTTGCCAGGTGTTCCTCACGCAAATGAACGGGGAAACAATGTTGGTAAACAATAAGGTCTATACCACGGTAGATGGCACCAAAGGGCTCGCCCATAATCCAATTCAACCCCATACTATTAGTGCAAAATCACGTACTTGTGCCGATTGTCACATGAGTCGCAAAACGCTAGGCTTGGGAAGCGAGTATTACGATATCACGGCTAATTTCCCCGCTGGTGCCCCGATCGACTTTGAACTGGAGCGCATCGTCGATGAAGCGGGCAATCAACTTCAAGCCACCAATCATGAAGGTGCGCGCCCTTTCAACGCGGAAGAGATGGACCGCATCAGCCGGGTGGGAACCTGCATTGCCTGTCACGGCAGCAGCAAGATCACCTTGCTGGGTAATGCGCCCAATGATGCGCTACACAGCAGGGAGATTCGCGAGAGTCTTGATTAACGAGACATCATAGTTTGCAATTGAGCCATGCTAAAGGATGAGCGTGAAAAGGCGTGCTGGAATACAAGGCCAGAATCACCTGGGTGAAACCGGACCGGGCTAGCCGTCTGTCAGGCGGCTAGCCCAGTATTGGAATGTTACGTTGTCGGTTACGGCTACGTGACATCTTAGCCTGTCAGGGAGCGCTCCGCGCACCCTAACCTACGAAAAAGATGAAGTCGAACGCCTCGCAGACGTGTACTTCAGCATACGCGTCTGGAGCGCCCCGGGCGCCCTTGTGTCATATTGTAGCCGTTATTCGATTCGTTGTATCCGTCATCTTGGGGAATTAATAAACGTTGGATATCTGCGTACAAGGCGCTATGTGCCGATTAATCCGCCGTTTACTTCGTTCCGTTGCGTTGCCTTATTACAACGCGTCTAACGTTCATCTCGTCCACGAGGACTTTCGGCAGTTCTTTGGTAATCTCCTTTGTAGACTTGGGATCGAGCGATTGGTACGGTCCAGCGACCGGAATCGAAATGCGAAATTCGAGGTAGCGGTAAACTATATATTTTACTCGTCTCCGTCTTTGTTGCGGCGCATAGATTATACGCTATCGCGCGACATGCACCTGTCCCTATGAGAAACCTGAGCGAACGGCTCGCTGACTTGAACGACCCACACGTAGATAAAGCCAATGCCCAGGCGTCAGAAATAGCCATGCACAACGCCCATATGAAACAGTTGTTTGACACGCTCAAAGCCGAAGGGATCGCAGAGAACACCCTGGTGGTGTGGATCAGTGACAACGGCCCCATGTATGCCAACCTCGGGTTATAGCTGGTTAAGAGGCGCCAAGGGTGATGTGCTTGAAGGCGGTGCGCGTGTACCGGCGATGGCCTGGTGGCCGGGTATTATCGAGCCGAATCAAACCCCAACGGATATTCTGGACATCACTAATCTGTTTACCACTGCGGCCAGACTGGCAGGCGCCACAGACAAGATTCCCGGTGACCGCATTACCGATGGTATCGATCAGACCTCGCTGTTCCTGTTGGGTGAAGGCCATGGTCGCCGTAACATGATGTTCCATTACAGCGGTGGCACCCTCGGCGCAATCCGCTATGCGGATTACCGGGGCGGGATTGTCTATGCTGTGGCGGGTCGCCAGGAAAAAGGCAGGCAAACCGAGCTGGTGATGAGAGTGCTTCCCTGGGCCCGCCAATTAAATGAGTTCGAAACGCTGACGCGCATATTTGGTCTCGATCCAAATGCCAAACAGTATCGGATGAAAATAGGATGGCAACCGGAAGACACAGACGACATTGTCATTGAGACTCGGCCGCTTCTAAGCGCCATGTTCTTTCTCGGCCGAAGCATTGAGATCCCAGAGGAGCTGCGGGCGCGAAAAGTTGCGTACTTCAATCTGGACCAAAACGACCAACCCTTCGATTGGAGCATGGTCCTCGGCGATCTTCTAACAATCCATTCCTCGAGCACAGTTCCGCCCGAGGCGCAGACAGCCGTCTACTATCGCGACTATTGGTACTTCATCGATGATAGCGATATCAAAAGTAAGGAAACGCTCAGTATGCTCTACGTTGTGTTTGCCCTCAAAGCGGGCGGCAGCCGCAGTCCCGCCCCCGTGTTAACAATCCCTGTTGAATGACGCAACACCCTTAAGAGGTGGAGCTTATCGTGTCGCTTCGGTGCTTGCCCGAGAGTATGGAGTCGCGTTGCCGACACTGAGTTGGAATTTATTTGCTCTGGCACATTACTTGGACGATTTTCCGCCGATAGTAGTATTTTCCAATCCTAAAATGAGTCTGAAACAAGGTAATAGAAGCCGGGCCATGCCCGTATAGAACCGCTCCCTCGAAGGGTGCTGCCCAGGGGGAGATTTCAGCCTATGCCGCCTCCTGTTCGTTGATGTGTTTAAAAAGCTGTTGACGCGCTCGGTTTAACTGCCGAGCGGCTTCATTATCACTCATTTGCATCGCCAGCGCATCCAGTTGCGCGAAAGAAGTATAGATGAA